>NZ_DASVSI010000101.1:0-26697 GCF_036388155.1 Hymenobacter sp.
CCGCCGGGGACGCGGACTACAAAGTCCGCGCTACTACCGCGCTACATAACTCTTGCAGGGGAAGCCCTCCCAGGAAAGGCTATTCCGTTTTGGCTCCCTGGGCGGCATCCTTGCCAATCCAAATGGACTTTTGATTGACGAATTCGCGGATGCCCAGGTAGGAAAGCTCGCGGCCATAGCCAGACTTTTTCACCCCGCCAAAGGGCAGTTCGGGCATCGATTTCGTGAGGCCGTTGATGAAAACGGCGCCGTTTTCCAGCGCGCGGGCCATGGCCTCGCCTTTCTCCACGTCCTGCGTCCACACGGCGGCGCCTAGGCCAAACCGGGAGTCGTTGGCCAGGCGCACGGCGTCGGCGGCGTTTTTGGCTTCCAGCACCAGGGCCACCGGGCCGAATAGCTCCTCGGCATAAGCCCGCTGGCCAGGTTTGATGTTCGACAAAATCATGGGCCGGAACAGGGCCGTGCCCGGCTTGGCCTGGCCGCCAAACAGCTCCACTTTGGCCCCTTGCGCCACCGAGTCTTCCACTTGCTGGGTCAACTCATCGGCCAGGTCAGGCCGAGCCAGGGGGCCGTATTGCGTGGCCTCATCCAGCGGGTCGCCGGGCCGGAATGCGAGCAAGTGCGTCTTGAGGTGCCCGATAAATTCCTTCAGTACCGGCTTTTCCACGATGAAGCGCTTGGCGGCGATGCAGCTCTGGCCGCTGTTTATCATGCGCGACTGCGCGGCCGTTTTGGCGGCCAGGGCCACGTCGGCGTCGGCCAGCACAATGAAGGGGTCGGAGCCGCCGAGTTCGAGCACCGTTTTCTTGATGTGAGCCCCGGCCAGTGCGGCCACCGAGGCGCCGGCGCCTTCGCTGCCCGTGAGCGTCACGGCGCGCACGCGGTCGTCGGCCAGCAGCTTTTCTACCTGGTCGGTGTTGATGAGCAGCGTGCGAAAGCAGGCCGGCGGCAGGCCCGCGTCGTGGAAAACCTGCTCCAGCGCCAGGGCGCACTGTGGCACGTTCGAAGCATGTTTTAGCAGGCCCACGTTGCCGGCCATCAAGGCCGGCGCGGCGAAGCGCACCACTTGCCACAGCGGGAAGTTCCAGGGCATCACGGCCAGCACCACGCCCAACGGCTGGTGGCTGATGAAGCTGCGTTGGGCATCGGTTTTGATTACCTCATCGGCCAAGAAGCCTTCGGCGTGCTCGGCGTAGTACTCGCAGCAGGTGGCGCATTTCAGCACCTCGGCGCGCCCGTCGGTGATGGGTTTGCCCATTTCCAGGGCCATGAGGCGGGCCAGCTCATCCTGCCGCTCCCGCAGCAGGGCGGCCGCCTGGCGCAGCACCCCGGCCCGGTGGGCAAACGGGGTGGCCCGCCACTGCGCCGCCGCTCGGTGCGCCTGGCCCAGGATGCGCTCGGTTTTGGACCAATTAAAGGCCGGGAAACGGCGCAAAACGCGCCCGGTGTGCGGGTTAAAAGACTCGATGGGCATGGCGAAAGAAGGGAAGGTGGGAGGGGAGTGGCCGGAGAAAACCGGCCGGGGAAAGCTGAGCTGCGTATTGCAACACCGGCATCTACGGCTTCAACTTGTGCGCGCCGCATTCGGTTGCGCGCTAGCTGGGCTGGTTCACGGCCAATTGCCCCGCACACTGTATTTTCGTGCGCTTAGCATGGTGCCTATTTCGGCCTCATCATTCACCTTCAGTCACTCCCGTGTCCGATAATTCCCTTATTTCCCTACCACCGGCCGCTGAGGCTGACTTAGTCCGGCGCTTGCAAGCCCGCGACGAATCGGCCATGACGCTGTTTTACGACCGGTATTCGGCGGCGCTCTACGGCGTCATTTTCCGCATTGTGAAAGCCGAAGACGAGGCCGAAGACGTGCTGCAGGAGGCGCTGGTCAAAATCTGGCACGCCTTCGGAAGCTACGACCCCGGCAAGGGCAGGCTCTTCACCTGGGTACTGAATATTTGTCGCAATCTGAGCATCGATAAAATCCGCTCACGGCAGCACCGCGTAGGTAGCCGCACTCAGGGACTGGACGATAGTCTAACGGCGCAGCGCCAAGCGGCGCCCACCTCGTTCCGTCCTGAGCACATTGGCTTGCAGGAAATTACCCAAAAACTAATTCCCGAGCAGCGCCAGATTATCGACTTGCTCTATTTCGAGGGCTTCACCCAAAGTGAGGTGGCGGAAGAGCTCAATATTCCTCTGGGCACGGTCAAAACCCGGGCCCGCACCGCCATCAAAGTCCTCAGCAAACTTATTCGTTGAATTAACCGTGGAAAACGTCCAACAATATATAGAATCGGGCATCCTGGAGCAATATGCTCTGGGGGAGCTTTCGCCTGCTGAGCAAGCAGAAGTGGAAGCCCTGGCCGCCCGTCACCCGGCCATCGGGGAAGAACTGCAATCGGTGCAAGCCGCCCTGGGTGTCTACGCCGAAGCCCACGCCATTACGCCACCCACCGGCATGCGTGAGCGGGTGTTGGGCAACGTGCTGGCCCAAATTGGCGGCGCTGCCGCGGCTGCTACTCCCAACAGCGCCCTCCGCGCCGACGTCGACGCCGTAGCGCAAGCCAAAGGAACCTCTGCACCTGCGTTTACAACGCCCGCAGCTGCCGACACCGCCGTGGTGCGCCCCCTGTCTTCGGCCCCCGAAGCAGCGCAGAGCCGCTCCACTTGGGCCATGGCCGCCTCGGTGGCCCTCATCCTGAGCCTGGGCGCCAACGCGCTGCTGTACTCCAACTGGAAAAGCGCCAGCTCCGAGCTGGTGGCTTTGCAGAACGACCAAGCCCGGTTTGCGACCACTACGCAAGTGGTAGAAAAGCAACTCGGTGACTTGCGCGAGGAAAACCAGATTCTGCGCAGCGAAGAGTTTCGCGCCATTACGTTAGCCGGCACCAAAGACGCCCCCACGGCCCGCGCCAAGGTGATGTACAACCCTGCCACGCACAAGGTGTACGTCGACGTGAAAAGCCTGCCGCCCTTGCCCGAGGGCAAGCAATACCAGCTCTGGGCCCTCGACAAGGGCAAGCCCGTGGACGCCGGCATGCTGGCCGCCAACACCGCCGCCGGAAGCGACATGCAGCAGATGAATGACATCACCAATGCCCAGGCTTTCGCCATGACCGTGGAACCGGCCGGCGGCAGCGCCAGCCCCACCATGCCGATTCAGGCCATGGGCGCGGTCTCGATTTAAGCTTCGCAACTGCGACAATTGAAAGAAGTCCCTTGCCATTCCGCGCCGCGGAGGGCGGGGGCTTTTTTCTGTTAGCGCTTCGCCGTAGACCCCACGGGAAGATTGGGTTGTTTTAAATGAAGTTTTGTGCTGTCGTTGGTTTTCTTTGCCAGACGTGCCAGTAATCCGGCTGTTTCCTTAACAAGTTTTCCGTTTCACCATTTACCAATCTGCCTCAACTTATGTCGTATTACAACCCCGCCGACCTCGCCAAATTTGGCAACATCAGCGAATGGCAGCCCGAAATGGGCCGCAAATTTTTTGATTACTACGGCGAAGTTTTCAAAGAAGGCGCCCTGAGCGAGCGCGAAAAAGCGCTGATTGCCTTGGCCGTAGCGCATGCCGTGCAGTGCCCGTACTGCATCGATGCCTACACCTCGGACTCGCTGCAGAAAGGGGCCGACGAAGCCCAGATGATGGAAGCCGTGCACGTGGCGGCGGCCATTAAAGGCGGTGCGGCCCTGGTGCACGCCACCATGATGATGAACAAAGCCAAGGAACTCACCATGTAAACCCCGGTGGCGCCCGGCCCAGCCGCTCCAGAAAGAGGGCCGGCAGCCGGCGCCACCGCGGCCGAGGAGCAACAAGGCCCCGCAATTCTATCCATGAGAGTATCCCGTGCCGTTGTTGCCTGGCTGTTGAGCCCGTTCATGGCGCTGAGCGCCTGCGACAGCGCAGCCCCCGCCAAGCGAACCGGGCCCAGCGTGGCCTATGAGCGCCTGCTCGGGACCTTGTATCGCAACACCGTGCCAACGGTTTCGGCGGCGGCGTTGGCGAAGGAGTTGGCGCAACCCGCGGCTCCGCTGCTGCTCGACGTGCGCACGCCGGCCGAGTACAAGGTGAGCCACATCGAAGGCGCCCGGCTGGTGCCCGACGAGGCGCAGGCCGCCAAGTTGCTGGCAGGCATCGACCGCAGCCGGCCCGTGGTGGTGTATTGCACGGTGGGCTACCGCAGCGAGCGCCTCGGCGAGCGCCTTAAGGACCTGGGCTTTGGGCAGGTACGCAACTTGTATGGTGGCCTGTTTGAGTGGGTCAACGCAGGGCACCCCGTGCACGACGCCCGGGGCGTAACGCAAAACATTCACCCGTATTCTGCTTTGTGGAGCCCCTGGCTCGAACGGGGCAGAAAAGTTTATGATTGAAATTCAACACGCTGAAAACCAGCCTGGCCCCGAGCAAAGCCGCTTGCTGGTGTTTGCCCGAGTGCCGTTGTTGGGCCGCGTCAAAAGCCGGCTCGCGGCCACCATCGGCAACGAAGCGGCGCTGGCAACCTACCGCGAACTGCTGGCCATTACGCGTGAGGCGGTGGTTGCCAGCGGCGTGCCGGCCACCGTTTGGCTGGCCGACACTGCCGGCGCCGCCCCAACCGCTGCTGAGGCGGGGGAGTGGCCCGGGCTGGCGGTGCGGTGCCAGCCCGCCGGCGACTTGGGCGAGCGCATGACGGCGGCTTTTGCCCACGCCTTTGCCGAAGGCGCCGGCCGGGTGGTCATCATCGGGACGGACTGCCCGGGGCTGCGGGCTGCGCATCTCGCGCAGGCCTTCGCTTCTTTAGCTGAAAATGACCTCGTGCTGGGCCCGGCTACCGACGGCGGGTATTACCTGCTGGGCTTGCAAGCCCCTCGCCCCACGCTGTTTCAAGACAAGCCCTGGAGCACGGCCACGGTCCTGGCCGAAACAGTGGCCGAAGCGCGCCGGTTGGGGCTGCGGGTGGCACTGCTGCCAGAGCTGCGCGACGTAGACGACGCCACCGATTTGGCCGAATGGCGGGCACAGACCCACGCCGCGCCGGCGCAATAGACGCCGCGCCAACCGTGCCCTAAATCAAGTATCTCTTGCTTATTTCTTCCCCAATTACCCCTCTTTTATGCCTGGTTTAGCTGTTCGGTGCAAAGTGCTGGTGCTGGGCGCCGCCGTGTGTGGGTGCGCCGAGCCCGGAAATCAGACGGTGGCTGGTCGGGTGCCGGCATCGGCGCATGCCTTAGAGGCCGTGATGCCGTATTTCGACTCGGCATGGGCCATGAATAAGCATTGGGAGGACGGCTTGGCCGAGGTGGCCACCTACGAGGCCGAGCGAACCGTGTACAATAAAAAACGCACGTTTGAGCTCACCCAAATCACGGTAAAAGAAGATTTTAACCAGGAGTACAACGTTAAAACCGACGACTACCAGCGGGACGACTTGTTTCCGGTGATGAAAATCAATCAGTTTTGTCAGATTACGGCCGACGAGTACCCGTACCATTACCTGACCTCGCTGTTCTTTCGGCGCGAACAGCCGGTGGCACTCTACAAGATGACGATGTCGTCGCAGGAGTGGTGCGGCAATACCTTCAAATCGATTGTGGACGACGGCGTCAATTTTGAGGAAACCTACAATTCGTATTGGGACAAGCAGGGGGTGGGCAGCCGGGACCTGCGCCGCGACGTGTTCCTGGAAGACGCGCTGCCGTACTCCTTGCGCAGCCTTCGGTTTGATACTTTGCCCTCGTTCGACCTGACGGTGCTGGGCTTGCAGCAAACCAATAAGGCCAGCCCGCCGGAGTATTACCGTGGGCACCTGACGGCCGCCGCCGCTGCGGCCAATGAAGTCGGGCAGCCGGCCTGGCGCGTGACCGTGGCCCTGGGCAAAGACCGGCAAAACGTGTACTGGTTTGCGCAGCAATACCCAAACGTGCTGCTCCGGCAAACCACCTGGGACGGCCGTTCCCTGCGCCTGAAAGCGGTGCGCCGCTACGCGTATTGGCCGGGTGCCAAAGGGTCGGCCAAGGTGGCGGCAGCGGGCGGCGTCGTGGCCAAGCGGTAGCTTTCCCAGCCCAGGTAGGCCAGCGTTACGGCATATTCCAGGCCCACCAGCCACAGGTTTTCGGTGTAGGCGCTGGTGCGGTAAGCGGCGTAGGACAGGATGGCCGCCCCGCCCCACACCAGCGGAAACCGGAAGTTGGCCAACGCGCTAAGCCCGATGAGCAGCGTAAGGTACCAGGGATGCACGGTAGTGGCCAACAGGTAATACGCCGTGAGCATCAGGAGCATGGTTTGCGGCAAGGTGACTAGCTCGGGCCGGCGCTCACGCCACACCAGCCACAGGCCCACCAAGGCACTTGTTAAGGCCAAAGAAGGCCCGATGATGGCGATTTCGTTGTAAGTGGTGAGCCAATACCCGATGGTGCGCAGCACATAGTAAAAGCTAGCATTGAACTCGAAGCTGCGGAAATACAACCTGAGGCTCCGGCTAATATTGATAAAGAGGGCCTCCGAAAGAAAAGGCCCGAACAGCAACAGCACCGCCCCAATGGTCAGCCCGGCATACGCCGCAAAACGCCGCCACCCCAACCGGCGGAGCAACAGCGGCAGGGCCACCAGCGGCAGTAGCTTGGTGGCCACCCCCAGCGCCAGAGCCACTGCCGAGGCCGCCCACCGTTGCCGGCCCAGCAGCCACAGCGCTAGCAGAAAAAAGAATAGCAGCAGGCCTTCAAAATGCAGGTTTCCCGTCAGCTCCACGATGACCAACGGGTGCAGCAAGTAGCGCAGGGCGCGTTCGGGCGGCCAGCCCAGCGCCGCCAACAGCGCCAGCAGCAGCCAAGCGGTGCCGGCTTCTGCCGCCAGAATAATGACGCGCAGGCACGCTGCAAAACTCGCCTCCGAAGTGGGAAACAGCGTTGCGGCCGCCCCGAATATGAACTGGCAAACGGGTGGGTAGACCGAATAATAGTTGGGGGAATTGATGGCGCGAAACAGCTCCTGGAGCTGCGGTAGCGCCTGGGCGCGGCGGGCCTCATCGGGCAGGGCGGCGCGGGCGCCGTCGGCAATTAGCTCCACGGGCCGGTACTGAAAGGGGTTGGCCCCGTTGGCCACCAGGATGCCGTCCCACCGGAAGCGGTACAGGTCGTCGGAGAGGGCGGGCACGGCGGGCAGCCACAGCAGCCGAAACGCCAGCGCTGCTGCCAGTCCCCACCGCCAGGGCAGCTTGCTGCGCAACAACCAGCCATAGCCCAGCAACGCCACCCCAAACAGGCCCAGCAGCTGGGCAAAATGCGCCCGAGGCGTCGCATACGCCAAGCCCGCGTAGGCCGCGGCAGACACCAGCAGCGCGGCAATTTGAGGAAGAGAAGGGCGCGGGTCGGGCACGGCAACAGGATGAGCAGCCACCCTAGCGGGCGTGGCGCACCGAATAATAACACACCGCCGCGAAGCCAATGGTGAGCAGGGAGTGAAAAGGCAGCAGGCCAACATCGCCAAAGTAGATTCCAGCCGCCAGCCCAAAAGCAAAATACGCGGCCAACAACCCTTCCAGCAGCACCAGCGGCCCCACGCCGCCCGTGCGATACCGGCGCTTGGCCGCCGCGCCCGCCCCGGCTTTGGGGGTGCGCACAAAGGGCGTGCGCTGGCCCAACCACCCCAGAGTGACGGCGCGGGCGTTGTGCAGGGCCAGGCCCATCGAAACCGACAAAAACAACAGGAAGAAGCCCGGATAGCGCCAGAGCGGCCGGTCGGGCTGGGCCAGTCGCCACGCTGTGTAGTAGTAATAGATAAGCGGCGTGAAGCCTACCAGGAACACCGAAGCCAGCTGAAACACAATCTTGTACTGGCGGTACTCCTGCCGCACAAACACCAGCGGCACGCTCAGCAAGGCCATCAGCAGAATGACGATGTAGACGCTGCTGTTTAGCAAATGGAACGAGGCCTGCAGTTTGGTGGCCAGCGGCTGGGCCGAGCGCCAGACGGTGCCCAGGTGCTTGCGGGCGGTTTCGGCGGCGCCCTTGGTCCAGCGGAACTGCTGCGACTTCAGGGCGTCCATCACGGCGGGCAGCTCGGCCGGGGCCACAATGCCGGGGCGGTACACGAAGCGCCAGCCGCGCAGCTGGGCGCGGTAGCTCAGGTCCAGGTCTTCGGTGAGGGTGTCGGTGTGCCAACCGCCGGCGTCAGCGATGCAGGTGCGGCGCCACACGCCGCCCGTGCCGTTGAAATTGATGAAAAAGCCGGCGTGGGTGCGGCCCACCTGCTCGATGAGAAAATGAGCATCGAGCCCAAACGCCTGCAAGCGCGTCAGCAGCGACTCTTCCTGATTGAGGTGGCCCCAGCGGGTTTGGACCACGCCCACGCGTTCGTCTTCAACCAAGTAGGGGAGGGTGCGCCGCAGAAAATCGGGGCTGGGCATAAAATCGGCGTCGAAAATGGCAATGAACTCGCTGTCGGTTTCATCGAGGCCGTGGCGCAGGGCGCCGGCCTTGTAGCCTTCACGGGTGGGGCGGCGCACGTGGCTCAGGCGCAGGCCGCGGGCCGTGTGGTGGGCCACGCGCTCGGCGGCGAGGGCCACGGTGGCATCGGTCGAGTCGTCGAGGACCTGAATGTGGAGCAGTTCGGGCGGGTAGTCGAGCGCGGCGGCGGCGTCAATCACGCGTTCCACCACGTTCTGCTCGTTGTAGAGCGGCAGTTGAACCGTGACGTGGGGCCAGACGGCCGGGGCCGTGGGTGGGGGCACCGGCGGCTGCCGGTAAGCCTGCAGCGCCAGCCGCGTGAGCTGCCATTGCCCTGCGCTGAAGCACACAATGAACAGCAAGCACAGGCCGTACACCACCACCAGGAAAATGGGTAGCAGAGGCATCAGGAATAGCAACTAATAGAAATGCGCACAATAATTCAGAAAAAGGGCAGCTAACAAACTGCCCAATAGCCAACGGATAAAACTACTCGATTACCAATAGCGAAAGATGGTCCAAAGGATTTTGTAGCCGGCCCCCACCGTGCCCCGCACCGTGCCCGACACCTTGCTGGTGCCAATGCGGCGCCGGTAGCGCACGGGTACTTCCACGGTGCGCAGGCCTTCGCGGTAGGCTTTTACCTGCATTTCTACCGTCCAGCCGTAGGTTTTGTCTTCCATGTGCAAGGCCAGCAGGGCCGGCGCGAGAATGGCCCGAAACGGGCCTAAGTCGGTAACGTGGCCCCCGTACCGAATGCGCAGCAAGCGGGCGGCCAGCCAGTTGCCAAAGCGTTGCTGCGGAAGCAGGGAGCCCCGCTCGCGCTCGCCCAGGGCCCGCGAGCCAATGACCATGTCGGCTTCGCCGCGGAGCAGCGGGGCCAGCAGCTCGGGCAGTTGCTCGGGGTAGTCGGAATGGTCACCGTCGAGAAATACGACGATGTCGGGCCAGTCGGATTGTGGCTTGCCAAACACGTACGCCATGCCCGCCAGGCAGGCATGGCCGTAGCCCGGCCGGGGCTCGTGCAAGACCGTAGCGCCGCCGGCCGCCGCGGCCTCGCTGGTGTTGTCCGAAGAATTGTTGTCCACCACCACCACTTCCTGGACGTAGCCGGCCGGGATTTCGGCCAAAACCAAACCAATGGCCTGGCCTTCGTTGTGAGCCGGAATGATGATGCTGACGCGCGGGTGGTGCATGTAGAAAGAGAAGCGGGGCCAAGCCGCCAAGCCGTAAACCCCACGGCAAATGCCGCGCGGCGCCACAAAGATGCTGCCGCCGCCGTAAAGCGGCACGGTGCTGCATCTTTGCGGCAGTCATTCAATTCGCTTCCTCATGTTGCAAGTAGGCCAACCCGCCCCCGATTTTTCGCTCAAAACCACTTCCGGCGACACCTTTCGCCTTTCGTCGCTGCGTGGCCGCCACGTGGTGCTTTATTTCTACCCCAAAGACGACACGCCCGGCTGCACGGCCCAGGCCTGTAGCTTTCGCGACCAGTACGAGGACTTCAAAGACCTCGGCGCGGAGGTAGTCGGCGTCAGCTCGGACAGTGAGAAGTCGCACCAAAAATTTACCGCCAAGCACCGGCTGCCCTTCGAACTGCTGGCCGACGTAAGCGGGGACGTGCGCAAACTCTACGAAGTGCCCCGCGCCCTGCTGGGCCTGCTGCCGGGCCGCGTGACGTTCGTAATTGACAAGGAGGGTGTTATTCGCTACATCTTCAACTCCCTGAGCGGCGCCACCGACCACGTGACCAAGACGAAAGAAGTACTGGCAGGACTGCCGGCGTAGGCATGGCTCGCATCGAGTTGGAAATGTGGGTCAATGCCACGCCAGCCTTTCGAACCCTTTGCCACGACCATTATTTTGAGCCTGAAGATGGGGGCACCCGCGTGCGGGATGTATTCGAGTTCACCAGTCCGGCAGGGATTGTTGGCCGCTGGGTCGACCGGTTTGTCCTGACCCGATACCTGACCAAGTTGTTGCGTGCTCGCAATGCGTATTTAAAGCAGGTGCTTGAGCGGAAATAGTGAGTCGCGCGTACAAGCGCAGGTACAACTCCTGCTCCAATGTTTCGCTTCCTTTCGTTTCTGCTGTGTTTCTCGCTGCTGGCTTTCTCCCAAGCTCGTGCCCAAACTGCCCCACTCAACGCCAACTTAGAGGGGTACGAGTATCCTTTCCCTGTCAGGATAATGGGGCTGAGGCTGGAAGGCCAGGCCC
This sequence comes from Hymenobacter sp., assembly GCF_036388155.1. NCBI lineage: Bacteria > Pseudomonadati > Bacteroidota > Cytophagia > Cytophagales > Hymenobacteraceae > Hymenobacter > Hymenobacter sp. Next base: position 10,636 of record NZ_DASVSI010000101.1, read on the forward strand.
TGCGCATGGCCTACATGGACGTGCCGGCCAGCGCCAACGCCAACGGGCGCACCGTGGTGCTCTTGCATGGCAAGAACTTCTTCGGGGCCTATTGGCGCGAGACCATCAAAACCTTGTCGGCAGCGGGTTTCCGGGTGGTGGTGCCCGACCAGATTGGCTTCGGCAAATCCGACAAAGCAGCTATTCACTATTCCTTTCACCAACTGGCCCGCAACACCAAGCGCCTGCTCGACACGCTGGGCGTGCGCAAGGCGGCCATTGTCGGCCACAGCATGGGCGGCATGCTGGCTACGCGTTTTGCGCTGATGTACCCGGAGGCCACCGAGAAGCTGGTCCTCGAAAACCCCATCGGTTTGGAGGATTACCGCGTGGGTGTGCCCTTCCAAACGGTAGACCAAGCCGAAGCCACCGAGCTGAAGAGCACCGAGGCCAGCATCCGCAAGTACCACGCAACCTATTACCCCCGCGGCTACCCAACTGCCCACGACCAATGGCTACTGCCCCTGGCCGCCCAAACCCGCAGCCCGGACTTCCCCAAAGTAGCCCGCGCCAACGCCCTTACTTTCGACATGATTTACCAGCAACCGGTGAGCCATGAGTTCAGCCGCATTGCGGTGCCCACGCTGCTCATCATCGGCCAAGACGACCGCACCGTGGTAGGCAAGGCGCTGGTAAAAGACCCCAAAACGCTAGCGCAGATGGGCCAATACCCAGCGCTAGGCCGCCGCACCGCCGCCCAAATCAAAGGCGCGAAGCTGGTGGAGTTAGAGAAGGTAGGTCACATTCCGCACCTGGAAGTGCCGGCGCAGTTTTATAAGGCGCTGTTAGGGTTTTTGCAGGAGGGCTAGAAAGAGCAACGGCTCATGGTTTTTGTGAGCTGAGAACGGTGGTGTGCGGTTTTTAAAAGGCTGATGCCTTATTATAACCACTGTTTTTCTTAACGAATGGACGGCGTCTGCTAACATTGCACCACGCCCGTAATCAAATGAACAAACGCTGGCTTTGGTCGATTGCGCTGCTGGCTCTCCCGATGTGCCACCCTTCTGGCAGCGGGGAAGTGCCGATGAATAATTATGTGAGTGACGACATCCCGAAGCTGCGGCAAGCGGCCTACGAGAGCAACGTGGCGGCCTATCAAAACTGCGGGTGATAGCCTTGGACTTCTCCCCCGGCACCGAGTTCCTTTTCCGCCCAACTGGCCTTTCTACTTTTTGCCCTGATTTTCTACCTGCAAACGGTTGGTTTTCTGTGGCTGGTCGCCTTCGGACTCGAACACTACGTCGCCGTCCCCGCCTACGCGCGGTCGTTGCTGCTCCTAGTCGGCGGCGGCGTCCTTTTCTCAGCCTTCGTCCGCTTTGCCCAACGGCTGCTTTACCGTCGCTGCAATCGGACCTGTTTTAAATCCCTGTTTTGCTGTCCAACCGTTGATGCGAGCTTGGGCTCTACGGGTAATTCAGCGCGTCAAAGGCTCTGCTATTAGCAGGAGAGTGGCTCAATCAGCAAAGAAGCTGGTGGGAAAAACGTGGTTCCCTGCGCCAGCCTCAGGCTTGGTCCAGAGGGCCAGTTCACCTTTATTGAACGTTACCGGCGCACCTCATCAGGCCCAGCGCGTACGCGTTTGGGCAAATGGTCTAAGGGCACGTCAGGCCGGGAGTCGGCAATGTGGAAAGCGACTGGCTGGTGCGCCGATAGGTTATTCGGGCCGGTTTTGCTCGTAAGGCAAGTTGGAAGACATCGTTTGCGAGTACGGCACGTTCTGCGGGATGAAGTCCTGCTCGGCGCCGGGCTTGCTGTAGTCGTAGGGCCAGCGGTATACGGCCGGAATCTCGCCGGGCCAGTTGCCGTGGCCGGGGTTGACGGGCGTGGTCCACTCCAGGGTGTTCGAATGCCAGGGGTTTGGCGTGGCGCGCCGGCCGCGGTAGATGCTGTAGACGAAGTTGAAGAGGAACACGAACTGGCCCAGCCACACCAGAATGGCCGCCGTGCTGATGAAGCGGTTGAGGTCGGCAAACTGGGCGAACGCATCAAAAGTCGTCCAGGAATAGTAGCGGCGCGGAAAGCCGGCGATGCCGATGTAGTGCATGGGCATGAACACGCAGTACGCCCCCAGGAGCGTGGTCCAGAAGTGCAGGTAGCCGAGCTTCTCGTCCATCATGCGGCCGAACATCTTCGGAAACCAATGGTACACGCCGGCAAACATGCCGAAGAACGCCGACGTGGCCATCACCAGGTGAAAGTGCGCGACCACGAAGTACGTGTTGTGCATCTGAATGTCCAGGGTCGAATTGCCGAGGATGATGCCCGTCAGTCCGCCGCTCACAAACGTCGACACGAAGCCGATGGCGAACAGCATGCCCGAGGTAAACCGAATGTTGCCGCGCCAGAGCGTGGCCAGCCAGTTAAAGGTTTTGACGGCCGAGGGCACGGCAATAATGAGGGTCAAAAACATGAACACCGAGCCCAGGAAGGGGTTCATGCCGGTCACGAACATGTGGTGGCCCCACACCACAAACGAGAGCACCGTGATGCCCACCAGCGAGCCAATCATGGCGCGGTACCCGAAAATGGGCTTGCGCGCGTTGGTTGCCATCACCTCCGATACCAGGCCCATGGCCGGCATAATCACGATGTACACCTCGGGGTGGCCCAGAAACCAGAACAGGTGCTGAAACAGCACGGGGCTGCCGCCCACCTTGCCCAGCGCCTCCCCGGCAATGTAGATGTCCGACAAGTAAAAGGACGTGCCAAACGACCGGTCGAAAATGAGCAGCAGCACCGCCGAAAACAGCACCGGAAACGCCAGAATGCCCAGAATAGCGGTCAGGAAAAAGGCCCAGATGGTGAGCGGCAGTTTGCTCATGCTCATCCCGCGGGTCCGCAGGTTGATGACCGTGGTCACGTAGTTCACCCCGCCCAACAGCTGCGACACAATGAACAGCGCCATCGACGCCAGCCAGAGGGTCATGCCCGCGCCGGAACCGGGAATGGCCTGGGGCAGCGCGCTCAGCGGCGGGTAAATGGTCCACCCCGCCGCCGCTGGGCCCGTTTCGATGAACAACGAAGAAAGCATGACCACGCTCGAGATAAAGAAGAACCAGAACGAGAGCATGTTCATGAAGCCCGAGGCCATGTCGCGGGCACCTACCTGCAGCGGAATCAGAAAGTTCGAAAACGTGCCGCTCAACCCGGCCGTGAGCACGAAAAAGACCATGATGGTGCCGTGCATCGTCACCAGCCCCAGGTAAAACTCCGGGTTCAGCTTGCCGGCCTCAATCCATTTGCCCAGGAAAGGCTGCAGCCACCCGAAAGTCGCTTCGGGCCACCCCAACTGCAGGCGCATGATGCTGGACAACGCCCCGCCCAGGAAAGCCCAGGCAATGCCCGTAATCAGGAACTGCTTGGCAATGACTTTGTGGTCCTGGCTAAACACGTACCGCCACAACCAGTGCTGGTCGTGGTCGTGCAGGTCGGGATGGCCGCGGTCCAGGTGGTCGCCCGCGGGGCGGTTCGGGACCTGTGTGCCCCGGCCCCCCTGCGCCTGGGCCTGGCCCAGCGCGGGGCCTTGCGCCGCGGTGGAGGTAATTTCGGAGTTCTCGGTGCTACCGTCGGCAGCCGGAAATTTTGCGTCCATATTCAGCAATAAAACGGGTGAACAACTTGGAGCCACGGGTAGCGACCAGCTTGTTATCGCGCTGCAACACAGTACAATATTCGTCTTGCAAACGTCACTCCCCTATGCGTGCTTACCCGTATTCTGAAGGCGATTAACCTGTATTCCGTCTGCGTACTTGCCCCGCCCTGCGCCCGGAGTGGCCTACGTTGGAACGCTGCGCCGGCAACGAGCCCGGTGGTGGTTGAGCCCAAGCACAGGCGTCGCCCTTCCGTGATGACCAACTCGTTAATCAGCTGCTGGCTACCTGGTTCGTCCCTCGGTGGCACGGCGCAATTAAGACGTCAGGTATTGGCCCCCGCTAGTCGGCGTGGAGGCGTACATTTTCTCGGCCTGGAAGTGCCCGTCGGGCACATGATTCAAGCCGTACACCTACGGCAAGCTGGCCCAAAGGCCCTGCAGATTCAACGGGCTGGGCGTAGGAGCAGGCGGTTAGGTAAAGGACCAAGCAAGCGTAGGTATACAAAACGCTCGTGGCGGTTGCCGCACTCGGCGCCACGGCCCCCAAAGCTGCCTTGGGTGGTGACAAGCGGATAACCAGGCCCGTGAAGCCCTCTTTTCGAGTGGTGTTGAATCCGACCACCCAGCGAATGAGGTCCGCCCAAGGGTTCTGCAACAGCCACGCTCATTAGCGTAAACGCTAAACCAAGCAATTTTACCAAGCTTGCAAGGAGCAGCAATGGGACTGTTCCACCCATCTTGGAGTTCAATAAACCCGTCTACGCATCAAAGTCTACCGAACTGGCTGCAGTGATAAATTTCGTAAACTCCGCAACGAGCTGGACTATGACATAGCATGTATTAGGTCGGAGCAGTCTGCCCCATCAGCTCAGTATCCGCAGCGAGTCAGCATGAATCAGTTGCGAGCCCTGGTAGCGGCCTTCGCGGGGGCCGTTTTCCAGGTGGAGCACGCCGCGGGGGCAAGCGGTGCTGCACAGGCCGCAGCCCACGCACGACGCCCGGATGATGGGCTCGCCGCGCTGGGCGTACTGCTTCACGTCGATGCCCATTTCGCACACGTTGGAGCAGTTGCCGCAGCTGATGCACTGCCCGCCGTTGGTGGTGATGCGAAAGCGGGAAAAGTGCTTCTGCAGCAAGCCCAGGTAGGCCGCCATGGGGCACCCAAAGCGGCACCACACCCGCGAGCCCAACAGCGGGTAGAAGCCCACGCCAATCACCCCCGAAAACACCGAGCCAATGGCAAACCCGTACCACTTGGAGGCCACATCGCCGGCCTTGCCCAGCAGGGTGCTGCCCGTGGCAAAATGCGCCCACAGAAGCGCCGTAATGACCACGATAATGACCAGAATGGGGTAAATGAGCCGCACTTCCCAGCGCCAGGCGGCGCGGCTTTTGTCGGAGAGGTGGCGGTAGGGGTCGCCGGCCGTTTCGGCCAGGCCACCGCAGCCGCACACCCACGAACAATACCACCGCTTGCCGTAGAAATAGGTGAGCACCGGCGTGGCCACCAGCGACATGACCGCGCCCCAAAACACCATGAACACGCCCAGTCCCCCGTTTTTGAGCAGCCCCGTCACCGTGCCAGGAAACAAGTAGTCGTACTTCAGCGGCCAGAAATAGGTGAAATAGAATTCGGGTTGCTGGAAAAACTGCAACAGCCCCGGCAGCAAAAACGCGAACCCCAACTGAAAAAACATCACCGACGCCGTGCGGATGAGCTGGTAGCGCGAGTGGCGGTATTTCCACAGCGCCCGCCCGCCCATGAGCAGCACCGCCAGCGTGTAAAATGTGCCGTAGAGAAACCATTGGTCGGCCGCCCGGCCACGCAACCACTGGCTAAACCCGTCGAGAGCGTGCACCAGGTTGTTGAGCGGGCCAAACTGGCCCTGGCCATCGTCGCCGCTGTACCAGTACAACACCACGTAGAAGCCCGTGAGCACCAGCCCCGTAATCCAGGCCATGGCCCCGCGGCTCGTGCTGGAGCGTCGCCACAAGTTGTTGTGGTGGACGCCCTCTGGGCGGGCGCCAAATTTCTGCCAGCTCCAGGCCAGCGTGCCCGCGCTGACCAGCGCCAGTGCCGCATAAAACCAGGTTTTCTGGCGGGCGGGGTCGCCGTCGGCCAAGGCCAGTAGCAGCGCGAGCAGGCCAGCCGCCACCACTGCGAGCGTGATTTTCTCAGTGGCCGCAGGTGCGGGCAGTGGCGAGGTGGCAGAAAGAGATGGCATCATCGGCGTTAAGCAGCAATGTCGAAATGGAAAGTGGGTTGTAACGGGCAGCCGGTCGCGTAGGCGGAGCCGTCAAGGCTCGGAAGCAGTTTGAATTGGAGCGAGCAAGTACACCAAGATTTCTTTTTGACCGGAGGGAACGACTGACTAACAGCTATTCTGCTGGGCCAAAATGAAATTTCGGGGTACTCATTCCGGCTGGCTTTACCCGTTGCTTAGTGGTGGTGGTGAGGCTCGTCGGGCTTGCCAAAGAAGTTGATGAGCGTGCCGATGACGTAAAGGCCACTCCAGCACACGTACAGCCAATTAAAACCGGCTGGCATGCTCTGCTGCACAAAGAAGTGCAAAATCAGGTGGGCCCCAGCGCTCATGAGCAGGCCGGTGAGGGCAATGAACTGAAAGCTGTTGAGGGCCGAGGGCCGGTAAAGTTTGGAGAAGTCCACGGAGATGCTGCTGAAATGAGGAAATACGTTACCGCCGCGCAAAAAGGCCTTTCCGCTGCCGCAGCACCACGGGCTGCTCCGGAAACTGCCGGTTGAAAGCCGCCACGATGGCCGCTTCGTGCTGCGGAAAAAACTCGGGGTCAAAATTAGCCTTCCCCAGCTCGGCCATTACCACGGCCACCGCCACGCGCTGCCGAATCCAGTGCTCGCACACTTCCTGGCGCAAGCGCAGGCCCATGGCGTTGAACCCCAGCACGGCGGCGGGCGCCTCGGCCTGAAAGTACACCCGCAACGCCGCGCGCCCCGAAGGATGTTCCCAATAAAAACTATCGATGCCCGCCACCGGCCCCGCCGGGGCCTGCCCATAGGTTTGGTATTCCAGGTTGAAGAACTTGGCCGAGTTGAACCAGACGCCCCGCCGGTAGGCCGTGGGCTGCCCGCAGATGCTGCGCGCCACGGTTTCGCCCTGCATGCGCCCGGTGTACCAGAGTTGCTCGATGGCAACTTCGCCCGCGGCGGGCTGGCGGTGCTGGGCGCAGTCGCCGGCCGCGTATACGTGGGGCGCGCTGGTTTGCAGGAACTCGTTCACCAACACGCCCCGGTCAGTTTCCACTCCCGAGGTCTTGGCCAGGACAACATTGGGCGTTACGCCGGTGGCCAGCCCCACCCATTGGCAGGCAATTTCTTCCCCTGCGGTGGTCCGCACGGCGCGAACCCGGCCCTGCGCGTCGCCCAAAATCTCGGCCAACTCGGTGCGGTAGCGCACCGATACGCCGTTTTCCACAAACTGGCGGTCCACGAGGTTAGCCTCCGCGGGCGGCAGCACCGAGCCCCAATAGTGGGCGTCGCGCACCAGTACTTCCGCCGCAATGCCGCGGCTGTGCAGCATTTCGGCTAGCTCGACGCCGATGAGGCCACCGCCTACTACCACGCCGCGCGCAATGCCGTGGGTATCGCGGCTCATGGCTTCCAAGTCGGGAAGGTTGTAGAGGCCTTGCACTCCGGCCAAGTGCTGGCCGGGCCAGTCGGCGCGCCGGCTTTCCGAGCCAGTGGCCAGCAGCAGGTGGTCGTAGGCGAGGGTGGTGCCGTTGTCCAAAACAACCCGTTTTTCGGCGGTATCAAGGGTTGTGGCCGTGGCGTGCACGAGTGCCAGCCGGTTTTCAGCCCAAAACCAGTCTTCGTACGGCTTGATGTCCTGCGGGCGCAAATGGCCCATGTAGACGTACATCAGGGCCGTGCGCGAATAGTGAAAAGCGCTTTCGTTCGACACCAGGGTTATCTGCGCATCGGGGCGCAACCGGCGGACTTCCAGCGCGCACGACACTCCCGTAATGCCGTTGCCAATAATTACCAGATGCATAGAGTGGGGCAGGGTAGAGCTATTCGTCAAATGTAAGTGAGCCAACCGCAACCTCATTAACCTCATCCGGCGGCTTCCAGCCTCAACCCATCCGGGTGACGGTGGTTCATTTGTGCCAGGAGTTGCGTGGTTGATTAGACTCTGAGTGGCCGCGCGGCGGTATCTTCCGGCCGTGCGCCGCGTCCTTTCCTTTTGCCTGTTTCTACTGCTGGCCCTCGGCTGTGAAAAGCCTCAGCCCGAACCCGACGCCGTACCCCTGCCGGCCGGACTGAAGACCTACGTGCTCTTCCAACCCGGCACCCACTGGGTGTACCAGGACTCGGCCACCCAGCAACTCGACAGCGTCTGGGTCGTGGCCACCGAGATGAGTGAGGTGCGCTCTGTTTTGCGGGGCCGAAGTACCCCGGACCTGAAGTATGAGGACTTCCGGATGCGTACGCGCTCGAGCCGGGGCGGGCCCGACTTGGTCTACGGGGTGAGCCGGCTCTGCGCGCTGCCCAGCCGCGACGACGGCAACGACCAGTACCCGTGCTGGGCCGTCACGCGGGCGGAGGTCCGGCCCAACAGCACGGCCGACGAGGGCGGGGCCTACGTGCTGCCCTACACCCTGCCCCGCAACTACGCCCGTCCCGATTACGTGCTCGGCCTCAAGCCCTATTGGTACACCGCCCCGCTGTCCTTCGGCGGGCCCGCCTACCCCGACGTGCTGGAAGTCCTCAACCCAACCGACGCCTCGGAAGGGGGCTGGCCGGCGCGCTACTACTGGGCCCCGGGGGTGGGCATCGTCCGCCAGCGAGTGCGCGTCAACTTCGTGAACCACACCCGCACCCTCGTGCGCGCCCGCATCATGCAGTAAACCCGCTGCTTAGCCCACCAAACAGTCCGAAGGTGCGCGAGGCCCTTCAGTTTGGGCAGTGGACAAGGCTCACCAGAGCGCCCAAAACGAGGCGATGCGTTGCCCCGCCAGCTTGGTGTAGGGACGGTAGGCGATGCCTTTGTACCGCAGAGTTCCCCCGGCAAAAGAGAGCGTGTCCGTGCGCTCGTCGTACAGCGTGCCCGGATGCGGCGGCGTGAAGGTATGCGTGAGGTTTTTAGACGTGATGATTACCCGGTTGGCCGCGACGCGGTAGCGCCCGGAATCGACCTGGACGCCGGGCTCGGTGGCGGCCAGAATCGTGTCTTGGTCGCCACGCGAATGTATCGACGAAACCAGCAGGCGCCGGCCCCGCGCCCGAAAGGCGAGCAGGGTAAACGAGGCGTACCGGATGCCGCTTAGTTCCGCGTCGTGGGGGTGCGGGCGCTCCCAAGCAATGACGCGCGGCACCCAGACCGTGTTGGCCAGCACCGGCTCCGCCTGCTGAAGGGGCGGGGCATCGCAACTACTGGCGATGCCCCCGGATAGCACGGCCAGCAAGAAGCGGGTGGCAAGCATGGCTAACTTTTTTCTTGTTTACAAAAAACGGTCGTGGCTGTTGCAGAAGTACCCGCCAAGGGCTCCCGACGCAATGTAGTCGATAGGCAACGCCCTAAAACGTGGTGTAGCGGGCATTTCTGTTCGCGAAAGCACCCGTTCAATCGATTGTAGCAGCGCGTTAGAGAGTTCTGCAACAGCCACGGTCGCTACTGCGTCTTCAGGGGTTTGGCCCAGGATTCCAGCCAACTGTAGACCTGGGCCAAACCCAAGGTGCCGCCACTGCTGTCGTCGATGACCTTCTCGTCCTGCTCGTAACGCACGCGCAACACGACCACAGGCCGGTGGTTGTAGCCCGTCGTGTAGGCCGGGGCGCAGGCCGCAAACCGCACGTAATTCAACAAGTCCTGTATTTCCCGCACTTCGGCCGCCGCCAGCTTCCTCGTCGCGTGCACCGCGGTGGACGCGGTGTCGCCCAAGGCGCCGTGCCGGTACGTGAGCCGGAGCAGGCCGGTCGAATCCAACTCCACCGTGGTTTCCCGCCGCTCGTGGTAAACGAGTCGGGAAGTATATTGTATTGCCCGGATGCGGTGTGCCGTGGGCCGGCGTTCGTACGGCACAAACCCCTGGCCTCGGTAAGCCAGCAGCTGCGTGCGGCGCCCCGTCAATCCGCCGGACGCGTTGCGCCGGCGCGCGTAAGTGGTGAACTGCAGCAAGTCCTGCCCGCGGCGGGGCACCACCTGCGCCGTGGGGTGGCGTTGTTCGCCGGCCCGGTAGAAATTGCGGACCGCCCGCAATCGGTTCTGGCCCGAGTCGAGCACGCAGAACACGAAGGGAACGTCCCGGCGGCGGCCCACCACCAGCAAATCCGGCCACCCGTTGCCGTCGAAGTCTGCTCGATGCCACGACTCGCCCCGCCAGCGGAGGCGCGTGCCGGCGTAGGGGCGGTAGGCCGCGCCCACGGAGTCGCCCAGCACGAGTTCGGCGTATTCCCACCCCAGCGGGCGAACCAAGTCCAGCACCTGCGCATCCGTGGTCAGGGCCGCAATCCGACTTCGGGCAGGGCTGGCTTGGCCCCGCACGTCCAAACCGGTCAGCAGGGGCAGCAGAAAGAGCGCAAGCCGCAGAAGGTTCATGCAGCAAAGTACGTCAACCCCACTACTCGTTGGGGAAAACGGTAGTGCGCTAAACTACTCCGTTCTTTTCAAGGACGTGTTTCACATTCTCTTACCCATAGACCCCGGCACCGGTCAATTCTGAAAGCGGGCATTGGCCATTAGTTGTCTTGTAACCCACCTAGATAACATTCCCGAAATAATGCCTGCCGAGCAAAAGGGTATAGTGCTAACCACACCCCATTCGGTACAGCACGAATGCCCGAATTCGCGCGGTGAACACTGCGCTTCACTCGGTTAAAAGAAAATTTTTAGGCTATTTTTTGGAATAACAATTCTTCAATGTTCTTATTCTATTAACCTGGGCCATTTACTGATTTATGTTTGCTGTTTCAAAATGGGAATCTGTAAAAAGTATAAATCAGGAGACCTGTTGCCGTAGTAAATTCGGCACACCTCTAAGACTTTTTTACTTTCTTATTTTATGAAATCTCCTTTACTCGCTTTCTTCAAATTTCTGATTGGCGTGCTCCTGGTGAGCTTGGTAAGCAGCGGTGCTGCGCACGCTATCGACGGCGCCTCGCCAACCCCGGCGGCCATCACGTCGCAAATCACCGCCTTCTACCAAAAATTTGTTAACAAAGAGGGCAAAGTGGATTACAGCGGCATCCAGCGCAACCCCGAAATGCTGCAGCGGTTGCTGGAGAATATTGCCGTTTTTGACGTGGCCAAGGCCAAAATGCCCGACCAGTACGCGTTTTACCTGAATGCTTACAATGTGTTGGTCATTGGCGAAATCGTGGCGCACTACCCGCTCGTGTCGGTGCAGGAGTTGCCCGGTTTCTTCAACAAAACCTCGCTCCGAGTGGCGGGAGAGCGACTGACCCTCGACCAGATTGAAACCGACAAGCTCCGCAAAATTTACGACGACCCCCGTTTGCATTTTGCCCTGGTGTGCGGCACCAACAGCTGCCCGCGCCTGAGCCGGACCGCCTACGTGGGCAAAGACCTGTTTGTGCAGTTGAACAACCAGACCCAATTCGCCCTGCTCGACCCGGCTTACGTGAAGGTGAACGAAGCCGACAAAACCGTGAAGCTGCCCGAAATCTTCAAGTGGTACGAAACGGACTTCTCGTCCAGCGGCAAAACCGGGGTGCTTTACGTGAACCAGTTCCGCAAAGACGACCGGGTACCCACGTGGTTTTCGGTCGACTATTACCCGTACAACTGGAGCCTCAACGACCAGAAGCAGGAAGTGACCGTGGCATTGGAAAAATAGGCACGGCGCTTGGGTACCATCGAAACGCCGGGCCTGCTTGCAGGCCCGGCGTTTTTGGTAACGGAAAGCCTGAGGATGCGTAAGCTACGTAACTCACCTGACTTCCACCCTCAGCACTTGGCTTATGATTCCTGATGATTTTTCCGGCAACGGCACCGACGTAAACGAAGGCGAAAACGCCAAAATCACCGAAAACAAGGACTTCCCCAAAAACGAAGAACTGGAGAAGCAGAAAGAATACAGGCAGGACCAAAGCAATAACAAAGCCAGCGACGACCCCTCGGCGCACCGCAACACCGGTGCCAACGGCTACACGCAGCGCACCGACCAAAAAGACCAGCTCGAAAACCTGCACATCGGCGGCTCGGAACTCAGCCCCCAAGGTGGCAACGAGCACCACGCCGCCGGCGAGCAAGCCCAGGGCCCCGGCTTCGAAGCCGAAGGCACTTACGAACTCGACCACACCATCCGCACTCGACACCAAGAGTTTGGCGATGACGCTCCCAGCGGCCCCGCCACGTCAGCTGGTAAAAACGAGACAATCAGCGACTCCTAGCGCTTTGTAGCCAGCATTGCTGCGCTAACGCAAAAACAGAGAGGGGCCCGAAGATAATTTCTTCGGGCCCCTCTCTGTTTTTGCATTTAAGCAAGTTTTGCTTGTAAAGATGAAGAAGCAAGTTTGGCTTTGCTTTCGTAATATGTTAGCAAACAGTGGTTTTTTGAACAATAGAGGGTGTTGCAAATATTTAGTTGCAGAATAAAATGGGAATTATCGTAGATAACTCGACAATATGTTAACTTGCAGGGCTAATTAGGCCAAACGTAATTGCACTTGGGCCAGAGAATGTAATTTATCAACCCACCCATTTTTCAATTATACCGATGAGTACGGACAATTACCCTAACCAAAACAACGACCAATACGACCCCAACCTGGACGCGCAGGCTGATGAGTTAGCCGAAGGTGGGAGCAATAAATTATTCTACTTTTTGGGGGCCCTCTTGCTGGCGCTGCTTGTCGGCTACATCGTGTTGCCCAAAGGCCAAGGCAACGGCCTCTCGTCCGTCACGCCCACGTTTATGTTGGATGATGCGGCCGTGACGGCCACCGCCCCAACGGCCGCCGACAGCATTGCCGCGGGCCTCAAAGCCGCGCCTGCTTCGGAAGAAGAGGCCAACGAAGGCGAAGCAGGCACTAAAGCCGCAGCCAAGCCTGCTGCCATGGCCCGGCCGGCCGCTGCGCCGACCGCCGCGCCCGTAGCCGCTCCGGCTGCGGCCGTGACGGCGGCTGCTCCGGTTGTGGCTCCCGAGCCCGAGCCGGTGGCGCCCGCCCCGGCCCCCGAGCCGGCCGCGGCTCCCGCCAACGTGACGCTATCGGGCCGCATTGAAGACGAAAACGGGCGCCCCTTGGTGGGAGCCACCGTCTTGCTCCGGGGCAGCAGCAAGGGCACCAGCACCGATGCCAATGGCAATTACTCGATAGAAGTGCCCGGCAGCGCCGACAATACTCTGGTGTATGGTTACGGCGGCTACGAGGATGAAGTAATGCGCGCCCGCGGCACCCAACCCGTGAACGTGACCCTGACGCCCCGCGCAAAAGACAGCCGCAAGCGCCGCTAAGACGCCCACGGTAAGCGCAGCAAAAAGCCCGGCTTCCTGATGGAAGCCGGGCTTTTTTGGGTTAAGTCGCTTGCTCGCTGAACGTAGCGGGCTAGGCCGCTTTGCCGCTAAACTTTCGGCCAAACAGGAAATACACCGGCAGCCCCAGCGCCATAAGGCCCAGGCCGCGGCGGGAGAACTCGGCCGTGTCGGGCGCGAAAAGCAGGATGATGCAGAACGTGGAGGCCAGCAGCACGTACAGGCCCGGCACCAGCGGGTAGCCCCAGGCGCGGTAGGGGCGAGGCGCTTCGGGCCGGGTGCGGCGCAGCACGAAAATGCCAATGATGGTGACGACGTAGAACAGAATGACGGAGAACATCACGTAGTCGAGCAGCTGCCCGTACTTGCCGCTCAGGCACAGCAGGCAGGCCCACAGGCACTGGGCCCACAGCGCGCGGCTGGGCACACCGGCCCCGTTGAGACGGGCCAGGCCGGGGAAAAACAGGCCGTCTTTGGCCATGGCAAAGTAGGCGCGGGCGCCGCTCAGGATGATGCCGTTGTTGGCGCCAAAGGTGCTGAGCATGATGAGCACGGCCATGACGTAAGCCCCGGCGCGGTCCAGCACCGACTCGGCCACGGCAGTGGCCACCCGGTCGTCGGTGGCGTACATGATGCCGCGGCCCGCGATGGTGGCGGCGTCGGGCGAGCCGTTGAGGGGCAGCACCAGCAAATACACCACGTTGATGAGGATGTAGAGGGCCGTGACAATGGCCGTGCCGATGGCCATGCTGCGAACCAGCGTGCGCTCGGGGTTTTGGATTTCCTCGCCAGCAAAGCCGATGTTGTTCCAGGAATCGGACGAGAACAGGGAGCCGGTCATGGCCATGCCAATGGCCACGACGAGCGTGGTGCCGCTGATGGGCACGGTGGGCGCCACCACGCCCGGGGCCGCGTGCCGGCTCGCCGACCACAAGTCCTGGAAGTTGGCGGCAATGGCTTCGGCGTTCATGCCCAGCACCACGCCCAGCACAATGAGCAAGCCCAGCGCCACCAGCTTGGTGCTGCCCAACACGTTCTGAATGAGTTTGCCCGTCTTCACGCCTTGGGCATTGAGGGCGGTGATGCCCACGATGAGGGCAATGGCCAGCAATTGCACGGTGCTAAACTCAAAAGCGCCCACATTAAACAAAATGTGCTGCACGCTAAACCACGGCACCAGCACGCCGGTGAATTTGGCGAAGGCCACCGCCACGGCCGCAATCACGCCGGTTTGAATGACGAGAAACAGCGTCCAGCCGTAGAGAAAGGCCGTGAGGCGGCCAAAGGCTTCGCGTAGGTACACGTACTGCCCGCCCACTTTGGGGAACATACTGGCCAACTCGCCGTAGCTGATGGCGCCCGCCATGGTGATGACGCCCGTGAGCAGCCACACCACCAGCAGCCAGCCCGCCGAGCCTACTTTGCGGGAAATGTCGGCCGAGACAATGAAAATGCCTGAGCCTATCATGCTGCCCGTGACGAGCATAATGGCATCAAAAAGATTAATAGCACGCTTGAAGTGCGGCTGGTCGGGTTGGGGTTCGGTCATAGAAAAGCAAAAACACAACAGGAATTTGCCTCAAAGAAACGCGGAAAGCTTTTCACAGCGTCGACGTACCTTAGCAGTCAGGGGTAAAACCAGAAAGCTGCTTCATTAAAATCAACAGAACTTACCTGTTTGCTCGACTTGCTTCATGAGATTTCAGCTATTCGTCGCCTCTTTGTGGATACTTGCTGCCGAAGCAGGTGCAGCGCAAACCACCACGCCAGGCGACACAGCTCGGTTCAGCTGCCGAATCCGGCCTGAGAAGATGGTCTACAAACGAGGCGAGGAAATAGCCTTTACGGTTGAGTTGCTGAACAAGAGCACGAAACCTGAAGTAGTATTGAAACATGTCCTGGGCTTTGATTTCCCAACGACAAGATTTGAGGTGCTACGACGAGGAAGCCTGGGGAGCGACAAAAAAATGAAGCGTTACAGAAGTTGCTTTGTGTTACCCGTGGCGGTAAGGGATTTTGTGGTTGTCGCACCAGGTCAAGTATTCAATCCGTTCGCCACACCTTTCAATAAAGGCACTACCATTACTTTGAGTGAGGCTGGTTATGGAAACTTGCCTCCGGGTGACTATACCGTAACGTTCACTTACGCTTGCGTTTCTAATTATGAGAAAAAAGGGCATCGGTCGGGAACCGGTGAGTTGGCAATCGACCAAGCGCAGCTGCTAACCCTAATTGCTCAAGTGCCAGCCTTAGAACTGTACAGCAATATTGCTCACCTGAACATCACGCGCTGAGCCCTCGGCTAAAACTCGCTGCGGTCGTACCAGCTGCGCATGCGCCAGGGCTCGTTGCGGTTTTTGCGCACTAGCACCAGGCGGGCCGTGCCCGAGCCGGAAAACCGCTCGTTGTCGCGCTGCTCGATGGTAAGCAGGAACGAGCGCTCCACGTTGGCCAGTGTGTCCGAAGAAAGCGTGTCAGAATTGGGCAAGTATTGCGTCCACTGCAAGTTGGTGGAGCGGGCGGCCCGGAAAAGGCGGTAAGTGGTGTTGGCGTCCACGTCGCGCGTCCAGGAGCGGTCCACGTTGGCGCCAAAGTCGCGGTAGGTGAAGCGGAAATTGGGCGCCAGCAGTTGGCCGTAGAGCGTAGAATCCCGCAATTGGTAAGAAGCCCGGAAGCGGTCGAAGAAACCGCGCACCGTGACCGGGTTGCCCAGCAGCGCATTCTGGTCGGTGGGCATTTCGTCGAGCCCCGGCGCAAAGGGGTTACAGGCGGGCACCGTCAACATGAGCACAATGCCGGCCATCAGCACAACGGGTAACGACGGGCGCGGCAGGTGCTTCATGTTGGAAATATAGGGGTTGCGTTGCGCTTAACGAAGAATTTCGTAGATGACGTACGCGCCGGTCCGACGCCCTAGGCGTCCGACCGGTTGTTGGTTGGCCGGCCTTCGCAGTATCGTG
>NZ_DASVSI010000102.1:0-5059 GCF_036388155.1 Hymenobacter sp.
ATTCTGTCGGGCCTTTTTATGTCTGAGACCAACCCATCAAAAGCTGCTTAGGAACTCCTGCAAGCTGACCACAGGCACCCGAGGAAACTCCAGTTGCTTGAGTGCTTCAAAGTGCCGGTCGTTGGTGACGAGGTAATCGGCGCTGGCAGCAACGGCGACGTCCGCGAATTTGTTATCGTCCGGGTCGGCCTCAATGAGCTGCCATTTAATAGTAGGCTTCTTGAAACGATGTATTGGGGGCATTCAGCAGAATCTCGGTTACTCGCTGGGCGGTGACCACGGAGTAATGTTGGGTGAGCACTTCTTCGTACTCCGTCAGTATTTCATTGCTGAGAATCCATTCAAATGCTTCGCTGACAAATAGCTCGTACAGACGGTGAAACGGGCTGTTGCGATTGAGGGAGGCCAGCAAGCAATTGGTGTCGATAACTGCCCGGCGCATCAAGAGGGCGCGTTAAGCATTCGCTCGTAGTCTTCGGCGGTGTAGCCGCGCTCGTTGTCAATACGTTCAACTTCGGCCAGCATCTTTTTGGAGAGGTGCGCCACGATGACGCGGCGTAGCTCTAGGGTATCTTCGTCGCTCATCCCACGTTCAAAAAGTCGAAGCAAGCTAATTTGCAAGCTATTGAGCTTGGTGGGCTGAATGGGCGCAGAGGAAGACATGACAGGAAGAGAGCTGGTGCTGTAGCAAGTTAACGCTAAAGGGCTGCAAAAAGGTCTACAAGCATGGGGCGAGTCTCTGACTGTCTGGGGCACGCTTGCGAGAAAGGCCCGCTACGGCCGCCACGGCGGCGAAGCTGTTGAACCAGCCAGAGAACAAGCCCTGCTGGCGGGGCCTTTTGCTTCGTATATCAGAAGTGCTACCGAGCCAAATACTGTCTGCCCTGCACCAGCAGGGCGGGTAGGTCTGAAAGTGCAATAAGCGTTTGCAAGGCGGCTTTTTTATCTTGGGCCTGCGCATAATACGCTTCGCAAATACGAAATCCGACGAAATAAGCCAGCGCGCCGGGCCGCTGGCCACTGGCATCGGCGGTTGCCAAGAACCACTTGGCGGTGATGGGTTGGTCTGCTTCCTGGCTAAACTGCTGGCGGAGAGTTGCCTCGTGCTTCCGTCCATAGGCAAACGCAGCAGGGCTGTCCAAATGGCCGGTTAGCCGGTAGGCCACGTATTCGGCGGCCCCTTCCCGAAGTGCCCCTTCCAGGTTGGAGCGGTACTCTTTAGGGCGTTGCTGCCCGTGCACTATTTCGTGGAGGCAGACCGTGGGAAGCTCTTTCACCGGCTTGACGCCGTCGCGCACATCGGGCCGTAATTCTTGCAAAGGCGCGTTCTCGGCCGCGCATTTCAATTCAGCTCCGACATATAACAGGTTGTCAAACGCGGTGCCGCCTACTTCAAACTTGCCGATGGCAAAGTACAAATCGGGAAATGTTGCCGCTGGGTAAGCTTTTTTGAGTTTGCGGGCCGCCTTCACAATAGCGGGCCGCTGCTGACCGATTGCATTCGTAGCGGGCCGAATAGCAGTCAAGTACTGCCGATGAGTACGCCAGGCCCGCAGAAAATCGGCGGCAGTAGCGTTGGCGGCAGCGGCGTAGGCCAGTAGGCCCGGTGATGCCACATCCAGGTAATGGGTTTTGACAACGGATAAGCTGTCCGAATGATTTTTAGCGGTGGCCAACTTGTCGTAAGCTCGCCAGAAATTCTCCACATCGGTCTACACAATACGCATATCGTCTGGGTTGGAAGAATTCGAACGAGCTTGAGCGTGAGCAGCCACGCTGATACAGAAAAACCAAAGTGTGAGAAGGAAACTCAGGAATTGACGCATAAGCGAGGTTTGCAGCCAAACATCGATACATCGATTCGGCAGTTACCCCAAAATTAAACGCACCGGTCGAATCCATTCGCTCAATTCGGCCCGTTTAATCTTCGCACCTAGGCGCACGCGAAGAAACTTTAGCCACTGCCGCCGCGGCAGCCACGGTGGCGAAGGGCCGACAATACCACGCTAGCATAGGGTGTGTGGACACTATTACTTCCTAAATAAAAAAAGACCGTCATGCTTCGCTGCGCGCTGCATGACGGTCTTTTGGGTTGCTGTCCGCACGGCCTACTTTGTGCGCCGCTAGCCACGGCGCCGCTGCGCTTTGCGCTCCATGCGCTGGCGGTACTTGCGGCCCAATTCGAGGTGGCGGGGCCGGAGTTTCTCCCGGAAGCGCGTCGGCAGCGGCTGGCCGTTGTTGTAAGCCTGGCTCAGCTCCAGGTAGCGGTTGTTGGTGTAGGGCGCGTTGTGAACGAGCATGTATACCAGGCCGGCCCCCATGAGGCCCAGCCCCAGGCCCACGGAATTGTCAGAGGGCGGCGACGTTTTCGGGGCATAAGGGCTGGTGTTGCTCGAAGTGGCGCCTGAGCCCGTGAGGATGCGGGCTACGGGCAGGAGTATCACCAGGGGCCAAGCTCCCGCCGTACGCCGCTTCATAAACAGGCCCCGCACGGCGTCCAGGGTGTCGGTGCGGGCGTCGGCCAGCAGCTGGGCCGGGGCTGCGGCCACTGCCGGGGCGCTGGGTGCCGCGCCGCTCAAGGGGGCCGGAGCCGCGTTGCTGGGTATGATACCTTTGGCCAGCAATGGGTTATCTTCGGAAGCAGAGCCGTGCACCGACGCGTAGTTGCCACGCAGGCGGCGCGCTACGTTGGGCGGCAGGTGGCCCGTGGCCGCCAGCTCGCGCAGCACCTGCCGCTCGCGCCCGGGCCGAAACTGAATTCGCTTGTTGAGGCCAATGAGCAGAAAGGCCGAGCCGGCCACCACTCCGGGCGTCCACACGCCGGCGCTGGTGCTTTGCTGCGCCGGCAGGGTAGAGGCCAGGATGCCGGCCGTGCCCAGCGCCAGCCAGCCGGTGCCGCCCCCGCGGCGGCTCCGAAACAGTTCGTGGATGGCGCGGGCGGTGTCAGCGCGCGTCAGGGTGCTGGAGAAGGCGGGCGTTGCCGCTGTCGTGGCCGGGGGCAAGGTTTGCGCGGTGGCGGTGGCAACGCTTGCGGACAGGGACAGAATAACGCAGAGGAGGCGTAATGATAGAAACAAATTGATAGCCAGAATGCTGGTTGAAGATAAGTGCGTAGCATTCGAGCAGTGGGAAAGGCGCTCCCATGACGCCAAATTGTTTGCCCGATAAAGCAAATTTAGCTTCACTAAGCCGCTGCTTGTGCAGCCCCGGCGGCAATAGTTTTGCAAGGAGGCCACGGCGCCTGGGCTAGCGCAAATACCCGCGCAGTTGGCGCTTGATTTTGGCGGGCAGCTTGCCGGCGGTTTCGTAGGCTGCTACCACCTTGGCTTCGCGCTTGGGGCCGTAGGCAATGAGCTGCTGTATGCCCACGCCCATCACGGGCGCCGCCAGCACGCCATAGATAACGGCAAAGCCGCCAAAGCCAAAGTGAATGGTGCCCGGCTTCCAGCCATACCCGCCGCTTCCCGTGCTTTGGGGTTTGCTCTCCGCGGCAGACGAGACGCCGGCCAGGGCCAAATCGGCACCTACGGCGCCAACGATGAAGATGCTGCCGGCTTTGCGACGCCTGGCAAACAAGCGGTGAATGGCTTGCACGGTGTCGGCTGCGGTGCGGATTGCCGCGGGGGCCGCTTGCGTGGGGGCAGGAGGTGCGGGCGCGGTGGCAGCGACCGATTCCGGCAACGGAGTAATCGAGGCAAGCGTTTGGGCCGAGGCAGAACCGGCAAGCAGGACGAATAGTAGCGTGGGGCGAAGCATGGAGGGCGGTGGAGGTGCGTAAATGATGAGGCGAAGTAAGAGGGCCCCTGGCTTGCCACCAACTATTGGCTAGGTACGTGTAAAGTCGGCTAATTCAACCTGGTTTTACCCTGTTAATTCGCTCTAAGACCATTTTGGTCAAACCTGTTCAGGCTGAGTTTATGACTTATAAAGTCTGATGTTTTCACCTTTTGCTCTCAATTGAACGGTTGCTCACGGGCAAAACCGGGCGCTGACTGCGCCGGCAAGCGCCGGCCGCCACCCATGCCATGCGCTTTTCTGGTTTTCAGTAGCTTTGCGGCATGTCCGTTTTTCAGACCTATTGGCAGCTGGGCTTCCTGCACATCTGCACGCCGCGGGCCGCCGACCACCTCACGTTTCTGCTGGCCCTGTGCGCGCCCTACGTGCTGGCCGACTGGCGACGGGTGCTGGCTTTGGTTACTAGCTTCACCATTGGCCACTCGCTCACGCTGGCGCTGGCCACGCTGGGGGTGGTATCCGTCAACTCCACGCTCATTGAGGCGCTGATTCCGCTCACCATCATGGTCACGGCGCTGGCCAACCTGCGCAAGGCCAACCGGGTGCTCAAGCCCCGCGCCCCGGTGCTGGCCGCCGCGCCCAACCTGTTGGCCCTGCTTTTCGGCCTGGTGCACGGCCTGGGGTTTTCCAACTACCTGCGCAGCTTGCTGGGGGCCAACAGCCGGCCGGTGCTGGAGCTTTTCGCCTTCAACGTGGGGGTGGAAGTGGGGCAGGTGCTCGTCGTCGGCGCTATTCTGCTGCTGGGGCTGGTGCTGCTGCGCATACTGGGAGTGGAGCGACGCGACTGGCTGCTCACCACCAGCGGCGCGGCATTGGGCATTGCCACGGTGCTGCTGGCGCAACAGCTCTGGCCCTGAAGCTTTATATTTGTAGGAGGCGGTGCTTGAGCAGCGCATTACAGGCTTTGCTTTGGCAAAACTGACTGCTCGGTTGGTGGGCAAGTCCGGGCGCCTGCAATGCGGGCTACCCTTCACCGCCTTTTCCCGCCACAACTTTTTTGATTTTCCTCACTCACGTTTTTTCTATGCGTCGTTTTCTATTTGCCGGCTTGGTGTTGGCTTTGGCGGGTGTTCAGCCCGCTGCGGCCCAAACTACCAACTCGGGCACGGATAAATTCGCCCAACTCGAAACCCTGCTGCCCACGCCCAACTCCTACCGCACAGCCAGCGGCGCGCCGGGCAAAGACTACTGGCAGCAGCGGGCCGACTACGACATCGCCGTCACGTTGGACGACGCCAAGCAGGCCATCACGGGCCGCGAGACC
>NZ_DASVSI010000103.1:0-138297 GCF_036388155.1 Hymenobacter sp.
GGCGAAGGTGCCGCCGCCGTGGGCCACGGCCACGCGCAGCCGCGGCAGGCGCTCCAGCACCCCGCCAAACACCAGGGAGCACAGCGCCAGGGTACTTTCGGCGGGCATGCCCACCAGCCAGGGCAGCCAGTACTTGGGCATTTTTTGTTGGGCCATCATGTCCCAGGGGTGCACAAACACGCAGGCCCCCAAGGCTTCGGCTGCCGCAAATACTTCAAATAGCTCCGGTGCATCGAGGTTCCAGTCGTTCACGTGCGAGCCAATCTGCACGCCTGCCAAGCCAATTTTCATGCACCGCTCCAGTTCGCGAATGGCCAAGTTGGGGGCCTGCATGGGCAGGGTGCCCAAGCCCACGTACCGGGTGGGGTAGCGGCGCACCACGTCGGCAATGTGGTCGTTGAGCAGTTGGCTCAGGTCGAGGCAGTCCAGGGGCTGGGCCCAGTAGCTGAACATTACCGGCACGGTGCTCAGCACTTGCACTTGCACGCCAAACTGGTCATATTCACGCAGCCGCACGGCGGGGTCCCAGCAGTTGTCCTGCACCTCCCGGAAGAACTTGTCGTCCTGCATCATGCGGGCACAACACGGCTTGTGGTGGTCGAGCCGGATGAAGCCTCCATAGCCGTACCGCTCCGCTAAATCGGGCCAGCGCTCGGGCAAAATGTGGGTGTGAATGTCAATGGAAAGCAACGGGTGGGGCGGGCGAAGGAGGTTTGCGAAGGCCGAAGTGGTTAGTGAAATCTGTCGAAGAAGGGGTGAGGCGACTCGAAAAACCTGCTGAAATATAGCTCACGGGTGTTCTTGTCGTAAAGCAAATGCCCGGTGGCGTACTGGCCGGTTTGCCACAGGTTCAGCACGATGCAAAGGACTACCGCCGTATGCAGCACGGCCCGGCCGGCCCAAGCCCAGCGCCGCGCCGCTGCCAGCAACGCCGCGAAAGGCAGGGCCAGCAACGGGTAGAGGCTCACCAGCGGCCGGGCGCTGAAGCCGCCGCCGTACCACCACGCTTCCCAGCTGAAGGTGACGTAGAGCACCACCGGCAGCAGCACCAGGGTTGGCACCACCACTGCCGGCAGGCGCCGCCAAGCGGCAAACAAGCCGAGCAGCATCAGCCCGGCCAAAGGCGTGTAGAGCAGCCAGCCTTTGCGGTAGCTGAAAAGCCCGTACAGCACGTGCGGGTGCCAAAAGTCGAAATGCTCTACGCCGTAGCTGTCCACCACCCAGTGCCCCGACACGGTGCGCCAAAAAAGGAACTGCAGGCTAACCACGGCGGCGCCCACTGCCGCCGCCGTGGTTAGTTGTTTCCAATGAGCCAGCAACAGCCCCGACCGCTGCCGTAGCGCCGCCCACGACGTGATGCCCCACGCGAGCGGAATGATGATATACAGGGCCTCGGTGAAGCGGCAGAGGACGGCTACGCCCAAAAAGAACCCCATGCCCACGGCCCAGCGCGGCCGAAACGTTTCGTACCAACGCACGGTGCAGTAAAGCAAGGCCGCCTGCCACATAAACAGCGCGCCGTGCGACATCGCCGCGTCGTTGGTGATGTAGTTGAAGTAGTTGGTGCCCAGCCCAACGCCGGCCACGGCCCAGGCCGTGGTGCGGTCATCAAAAAAGCGCAGCAGCAGCTTGCGCACTATCCACAGGCCCAGTATGCCATACGTCAACCCGGCCAGCAGCATGGCTTGCTGGTAAGGTTTGGAAAAGCCGTCGGCGGGAAAGCGAGGCATGAGTTTCGCAAATGCATGCGCGCCCGCAAAAAAGGGCAACTCGCCCAAGGCAATGCCAGGCGGATACTTTGATATTACGCGTCCATTCGGCAAGGTCACGATGCCGATGCCCCGCGGCTTGGGTGGGCCGAACTTATCGCCCAAACGCTCCAGTGAGTCGGCCCGGCCGATGTCGTGGTAAATGAAGGCGGAAGGCAGATAAGTGTAATAGCCGCCTGCGTCCCATTCGAACACTTCAAGTGCTCGCCACGCCCGGTCACGGTTGTGAACCCACAACGCTAGCCCCGCCACCAGCAGCCACACAAGGAAAGAACGACTCATTTGCCTAACTGGCTATGGGCGCGGGCGCCTCCATGTAAGTGCCGCAGTTCTGGCAAGTGCGCAGCTCCTCCGAAGCCCAAAACTTATTCATGATGGGTGGCAGTTGGGCCACGATGTCGGTGATGACGGCAAATTCTTCGTGCAGCTTGTGGCCGCAGTTTTCGCAGTACCATTGGAAACCGTCCAGCTCCTCAGCCTCGCGGTAGCGCTCCAACACCAGGCCCACGGTGCCGGCCGGCCGGCGCGGCGAGTGCGGCACGTTGGGCGGCAGCAGAAACATCTCGCCGGGCCCAATGGTGATGTCCACCGGCTTCCCGTCTTCCATGAGTTTGACAATCATGGTGCCTTCAATCTGCCAAAACAGCTCCTCGCCGGCGTCGACGTGGTAGTCCTTGCGGGCGTTGGGGCCGCCCACCACCATCACGATGAAGTCTTTGTTATCCTTGAACACCTGCTGGTTGCCCACCGGGGGCTTGAGCAAATGGCGGTGTTCGGCTATCCACTTTTGGAAGTTGAAAGGGCGCGTTATCATGGGCGAGCGGATGGGAAGGGAAAGAATGGCAAGGCGGGTGCCCCGGCATCAGCTTTTCGGGGCTTTTTCGGCGGGGTAAGCAATGAAATAATAATTCAGCCCTTTCTCAAATTGTTGCACCAGTTGGGCGCGGCTGAAGGCGGGACGCCCCGCCAGCCAGCGCGACATAGTCGAGACCAGCATGTTCAGGTCGGGGGCAGTGAGCAGGTCGTAAATCTGCTCCGGGCGAGTGCCATAATAATCGGAAGCCCCCAAGCCGTGCTCAAACACAATGATGGGGCGGCTGGCGGCAATGATGCCAGTGGCGCCCTGCAGCACCTGTAGCTCGGCGCCTTCTACGTCAATCTTGATGAGGTCGACGTGGGTGCCAACGGGCAGTACTTTGTCGAGGCGCTCCTTGCGCACGGTGATGAGGGTATCTTCCTCGTGGGCCCGGTCGTACTTGCGCTTCACAAAGCCGCTGTAGGCCGGGTTGCTGACCACGTAGTTGAACGAAGTTTCACCGGGGGCATCGCTCAGCCCGAGCTGATAGAAATGGCAGTTGGGCCGGCTAGCGAAGTTGACTTCCAGAGCGTTGAATAAGTCTGGAATGGGCTCGAAGCCGTGGTGCTGACCCTTCGGGGCGTAGCGCAACATCAACTCCAGTACTTCGCCTTTGTGACACCCCACATCCACGCAGTTGGCGGTAGGGTGGAGCACTCTTCGCATTACCTGCTGCGTGTCCCGGTCGTATTGCTGGTTTTTAGTGAAGGCAATAGGCAGGCTTTTGAGCAGTTTTTTCAGGAGTTCCTTCATGCGATTTTAAAGGTAAGCGGCCGGTTGCAGATAGGCGTGAAAACCACCGGGACGAAATAACGACAGGGTAAAAGGGACCGGTAAATATACTAGCGCCCCCTACATGCCCCGGGCCCCCAGAGAGCATGCCGGGCTTTTTACCACTTCTTAGCGCATGATTTTTCCTTTCCCACCGTGCTTTGGTAAGGGGCCGCACTCAAACCACCAGCCGCTCCGTGGCTATAGCCGGAAGTGGCGGCGCGGGTGCGCTGCTGGCTGGCAATGAAGCGCGGGACGGCAGCAGAAACATTTCGCCGGGGCCGACGGTGACGTCGACCGGTTGGCCGTCCTCGATGAGTTTGACGGTCACCGTGCCCTCGATTTGCCAGAACAACTCCTCGCCGACGTCCACGTGGTAGTCTTTGCGGGCCTTGGGCCGCCCACCACAAGCACAATGAAATCCTGTTGTCTTTGAACACCTGCTGGTTGCCCACCGGCGGCTTCAGCAAATGGCGGTGTTCGACTATCCACTTTTGGGAATTGAAAGGGCGGGTTATCATGACGGAAAAGTGGGTGGTTGGGACCGATAAGCCACGGTTGAGGCGGGGTTTTGCCCTTTTCCCCGGCGCTTCGCGCCGACTGAATGCAGGAGCTACTTTTGTTGGTGGAGCCGACTGGCCCGCTCATTTTCCGGCGCCGCGATGGGCGCCTGCCTCGCTACCTATGAAACACTGGCTGCGTCTGAGCTTGCTGGTGGTCCTTTACGGCCTGCTGTTCGTTCTTTTTACCTGGCCCCTGGCGGTCCAATGCACGTCGTCGTTCCTGGCGGTGCCGGGGCACGATTCGTACGTGTTTCCTTGGAACACCTGGCATTTTCACACGGCGGTGCGCACCGGGCAGCCCGTTTTTAGCACCGACTGGCTTTTCTATCCCACCGGCTCGTGGCTGGTGCTGCACACGTACACGCCCATCATCGGCCTACTCAGCCTGCTGGTGGGCAGCGACCTGTTGGCTCTGAACATTGGCCTCTTGCTGAGCTATGCGCTATCGGGCGCCGGGGCCTACCTGCTGGCTCGGCGCTGGGTGCAGAGCCCGCTGCTGTGCCTGCTGGCCGGCTTCATTTTCGCCTTCGCTCCTTACAAGCTGCAGCGCCTGCCCGAGCATTATAACCTAGTGCTCACGGCCACGGTGCCGTTTTACGTGCTGGCATTCCT
Organism: Hymenobacter sp.; assembly: GCF_036388155.1. NCBI lineage: Bacteria > Pseudomonadati > Bacteroidota > Cytophagia > Cytophagales > Hymenobacteraceae > Hymenobacter > Hymenobacter sp. The sequence goes on from NZ_DASVSI010000103.1 coordinate 4,572, forward strand.
GAATGCGTTTCGCTTCCAGGAGCGCAAGTTGCTGCCGGCAATACGCAGCTGGCGGGCCGTGGTCGGGTGCGCGGTGTTGGGCGTGGTCACGCTGTTCAGCGACTATTATGCGCTGTTTGGGCTGCTGTATTTCTCGCTGGCCTACGCGGGTTGGTACTGGTTTGCGCTGGGGCGCATCCGCTGGCGCGAGGGGCGCACCTGGGCGCTGCTGGGCGGCATACTGCTCGCGAGCCATGTTGTCATTTGGCTCTTGCGCCGACGAGGCGCGGAAGACAATGGCGGCTTTTGGTGGGGCGGCGACGTGGTTAGTTTCATCTTGCCGCCGCCCACCAGCCGTTTCATGCATTGGGAGTGGGCCGCGCGGCTCTACCACGACCCCAAGGTATTCACCATGCCCGGCTCGTTGGAAAACACGCTCTTTGTGGGGTACGCGCTGCCGCTGCTGGGGCTGGGCTTGTGGGCCTGGCACAAGGCCCGCCGGGGGCCCACGTCGGCCGTGGCTCACGATGAAGACGGCCGGCCACTGGCTTGGGTACTGCTCTTTTTCGTCATGCTGACGCTGCCCGCCACGCGCATTTACGGCCACGACCTGCTGCACCTGCCCACGGCCCTGCTGCATTTCATTCCGTTTCTCAACAACATTCGCTGCCCCACCCGCTTCATCATGCTGGTGGGCCTGCTGCTGCCCATCGTCACGTTCGGCGCCCTGGAAGCGGCCTGGACCAACCGCCTCCGGCCCGTGGCCCAAACGGGGCTGAGCTTGGCGCTAGCGGCGCTGGTATTGCTGGAGTATTGGCCGAAACCGTACGAGCGCGATTCGCTTGCCGCCGTGCCGCGGGTGTACCGAGAAGTGGCAACGCTGCCCGGCAAAACGCTCATTCCCGTGCCAATGGGCCTAAGCAGTGGCAACCGGCAAGTGGGCCAACTGATGACCCAGGAACTGTTCTATCAAACGGTGCACCACAAAAAAATGCCCGTTGGCTACCTGTCGCGGGTGTCCCCCGAGCAATTTGCCTTATTCGACCGCGAGCCGGTGCTGCACGCGCTGCTGCTCCGCCAAACCAAACCCGATACGGTGCCGCCGGCCCCGCCCACGGCGGTGCAAGTGCAAGGCTTTCTGCGCCGATACGACCCGGCTTTTGTCGTCAACCCCAGTTTCCGCGACCAACCGGCTCACCTGTTTCTGCGCCGGTTGTTGCAGCCCTACGGCTACCGCGAGCAGCTTGTGGATGGCTATGTGTTGCTGACGCCGCCAGTTAGGTAATTCGCCGTTCCGTTTCTTTTAACCACCCGCTTACATGAACCTTTCCTTAGAAAATCGTCGCGCCCTGGTGGGCGGCAGCACCCAGGGCATCGGCCGTGCGGTGGCACAAGCTTTGGCTGAGAATGGCTGCGCCGTCACGCTGCTGGCCCGCAACGAAGAGCAGCTGCGCGAAGTAGCCACCCACTTGCCGACGCCCACCGGCCAAACGCACGACTACTTGGTGGCCGATTTCGACGACCCCAGCCGCGTAGCCGAGGCGGTGCAGAACTACCTGGCCCAGCACCCCAGCGGCTTCCACATTCTGGTGAACAATACCGGCGGCCCTCCCGGCGGGCCACTGCTTGAGGCCCCTATATCGGCGTTGCAGTTGGCATTCAACCAGCATATTGCGTGCAACCATCTATTGGCGCAGGCGGTGGTCCCGGCCATGCGGGCGGCCGGTTTCGGGCGCATCATCAACGTGGTGAGCACTTCCGTCAAAGTCCCGCTGCCGGGCCTGGGCGTGAGCAACACCATCCGCGGGGCCGTGGCCAGCTGGGCCAAAACCCTGGCCAACGAGCTCGGCCCGGACGGCATCACGGTGAACAACGTGCTGCCCGGCGCCACCCTCACCCAGCGGCACCACTCGTTGGTGGAGAAAAAGGCCGCCCAAATCCACCAGCCCGCCGAAGCCATCGAAGCCAACATGCTAAAGCTGATTCCCGCCCGTCGCTTTGGCCAGGCCGAGGAAGTGGCCGCCGCGGTGGCGTTTCTGGCCTCGCCCGCCGCGGGCTACATCAACGGCACCAGCGTGCCCGTCGACGGCGGCCGCACCGGCTCTCTCTAACCCGGAGCGAAGCGGATGCCGAAACCGCGTTTCCAGCTGGGGGACGTTCGAGCAGAATAGCTCTTCATTAAGTTGAACACAAGTTCGGAACGCAGTAAAGCCCCAAATAAGGAGAAGGATAGTGCCCAATTTCATGCTCATTTTGGCCCTGGTAGCCATTACTGTTCGCAAGGGGACCTAGCCTGCTACGCTTAATTTATTTGCAAGTGTACCCACATTAGTACTGGCAGTCTACCCTGACCACTTTGCTAAACGATGCCAGGCGTGTCCTAATGACCTATTCATCAATAACTGGTTGAGTAGTTGCCGCACGGGCCCTGACCTAATCATGTTAAAACCTGCTGCCTGGCTAGCGCCGGGGCTTTCGTGTACATTTGAACGATGGGAAAAGGGAGAAGAGTGCTGCTGGTTTGTGGGATACTACTTGCGGCATCGCTCTTGATTGGGGCAGGTGTTTGGTACGCCCGGCACTGGAGCAGCACGGGTCGCCACGCGAACGAGAATACGGCGCAGACCGGCGACCTTGGCCCGTCTGTTCGCCAGATGGCCAGCACCGGCCCTCCGCTCGGCAATGCACCGCCCCCGGGGCCACGCCTCACCCCCTACGTCGACCCTTACATCGGCACTGGGGGGCACGGCCACGTCTTTCTAGGCGCCAACGTGCCGTTTGGAGCGGTGCAGCTCGGCCCCGTCAATTTGTCCGTGGGCTGGGACTGGTGCTCGGGCTACCATCACTCCGACTCCACCATCGTGGGCTTTGCGCACACCCACCTCAGCGGCACCGGCATCGACGAACTTGGCGACGTGGCGGTGATGCCCACCACCGGCCCGGTGCGGGTGCGCAAGGGCACGCTGCAACATCCCGACCAAGGCTTCTTTTCGCTCTTCTCGCACCAGGAAGAGCGTGTGCGGCCCGGCTACTACGCCGTGCGCCTGAAGCGCTACAACATCAAGGCCGAGCTCACGGCCACCGAGCGGGTGGGCTTTCACCGGTACACCTTTCCCAAGTCCGACGCGGCGCACCTCATCATCGACTTGGAGCAGGTCATCGGTTTGGGCCGGGCCACCGATGCCCACCTCAAGCAGCTCGACGACAGCGTCATTGTGGGCTACCGCTACTCCACGGGCTGGGCCGCGAACCAGCGCATCTACTTTGCCGCCGTTTTCTCCAAGCCCATCCGTGAATTCAGCAGGGTGAACGCCACGAAGTTTCTGGGCATGAACATCAACTTGCCCGCCACCAGGAGCAGGCGACTGAAAGGCATCGTCACCTTTGCCACCGCAGAAGGCGAACAAGTGAAGCTGAAAGTGGGCCTCTCGCCCATTAGCACCACGAACGCGCTGGCCAACATCCGGGCCGAAGTCCCGCACTGGAATTTCGACCAAGTGGTGGCCGACGCCGACGCGACGTGGAACCAAGAGCTGCTAAAAGTGCGCGTGCAGGCCGACAAAGCGCGGCTAACCACTTTCTACACGGCGCTTTACCACACGATGGTGGCGCCTTCCGTTTTCAACGACCACAACGGCGACTACTGGGGCACCGACCAGAAGGTGCACCCCAATCCCGGTTTCACCAACCTGACGACGTTTTCGCTCTGGGACACGTACCGGGCGGCGCACCCGTTGTTTACGCTGCTGCAGCCCCAACGCGTCAACGACATGGTCAGCTCCATGCTGGCCATATACCAGCAGCAAGGCAAGCTCCCCGTGTGGCACCTGATGGCCAACGAAACCAATTGCATGGTGGGCTACAGCGCCGTGCCGGTGGTGGTCGACGCCTACCTCAAGGGCTTTAGGGGCTTCGACGCCGCTTTGGCCTACGAGGCGGTGAAAGCCACTGCGCTGCGCGACGACGAGGGCCTGAAAGCAGTGAAAGCGTTGGGCTTTATTCCGGCCGATGGCGAGGCCGAGAGCGTGTCAAAAGGCCTGGAATACGCCATCGACGATTGGTGCATTGCGCAGATGGCCAAGCAGCTGGGCAAAGCCGATGACTATGCCTACTTCAGCCGCCGCGCCCTGAATTACCGAAACTACTTCGACCCGCGGGTGGGCTTCATGCGCGGCCGACTATCGCAAGCCCAGTGGCGTACGCCGTTCAACCCCTTTACTTCCAACAAAAAAAGTGACTTCACGGAGGGCAACGCCTGGCAATACACGTGGCTGGTGCCGCAGGACGTGGAGGGCCTGATTACATTGCTGGGAGGAGAGCAGCGATTCAAACAAAAGCTCGATTCGCTCTTCACCGCGCAAGGAAGCATGGGCGACGAAACTGCGCCTGATATTTCGGGGCTCATCGGCATGTATGCCCACGGCAACGAGCCCAGCCACCACATTGCGTACCTGTACAATTACGTGGGCCAGCCTTGGAAAACGGCCGAAAAGGTGCGTTTCATCACCGACCAGTTCTACACCACCCAGCCCGACGGCATCATTGGCAACGAAGACGTGGGACAGATGTCGGCTTGGTACGTCTTCTCAGCGCTGGGTTTCTACCCCCTAAATCCGGCTAACGGCGCCTACGTGTTTGGCAGCCCGTCGGTTAACCAGGCCGTCATCACATTGGCTGGCGGCAAAACGCTGACCATCGAAGCGAAAAACAACAGCTCGGCCAACTGCTATATTCAGCGGGTAGTGCGTAACGGCCGGCCCTATTTGAAGTCTTATATTACCCATAAGGATTTGCTGCAAGGCGGCACGCTCGTGTACGAAATGGGTGCGCGGCCCAGCACTACCTGGGGGGTAGCCCTAGCCGACCGGCCCAAGTCGGTCTTGCCGTAAGTCGGCGTTCATTCTCGACAATCCCACGACAGGCCGACGTCTATATGCGTGTAGCAGGCTACTGTATCTTGCGAAAAAATGTGTAAAAGCGGCCAGTTATTCGCCTTGAATAATGTTTTATAAAACATTCATTTTCTTTGGTTTAAATCAGCGTCGCATTTATCCGCCGCGTTTCTTTACAATTTCAAAGCCCGCAAACTTCCCCGAAACTATTAGGAGAGTACGGCATAAGTCCTTTGTTTAGCCTCAGCCACCAACCATATGCACACCAAGTACCTTTGTGGCGTCACGTTGCTGTAAGCGCTTATCGGGGCTGTGCGCTATGACTTTGTGCTAGGGGCCGAACTATTGGATTTCGTGCCCACAAAGCTTTGAACAATAAGATGATTATTCGAAAGAGTGAGGCTCTTGATGAAATTGCGGCGATGATTTGGGTAGTACGTCGTGTGGGTCACTACTGCGCCAACCGCGCCGGCCGTGATACCCCTCTGCCCACTTGGGTCATGAGTCTGGAACTCATGCGGTGACTTGAGTAACAGGTTTTATCTTTTTTTCTTTTCGACTGATTGAGTCCTTTGTTGGGGCTGCCCTCATTTTGGTAAAATTCGACACGCTTTCCATCGTCATTCCCGTTTATAACGAGGCGCGCACCATTCACCAGATTTTGGATTTGCTGCGCGAGCTGGAATTGATAAACGGCATCGGCAAGGAGATTATCCTCGTCAACGACTGCTCCACCGACGCCTCCGCCGACACCATTCGCGCCTACGCCGCCCGCTACCCCGAGATGGGCCTGCGCCTGCTCGAGCACGCCGTGAACCAAGGCAAAGGCGCGGCCCTGCACACGGGCATCCGCGAGGCCACCGGCGACTACCTCATCATCCAGGACGCCGACCTGGAGTACGACCCGGAGGAATACAACCTGCTCATCAAACCCATTCTGAAGGGCTTTGCCGACGTCGTGTTCGGCTCCCGCTTCATGGGCGGCAACCCGCACCGCATCCTGTTTTTCTGGCACAGCATCGGCAACTACTGGCTCACCCTGCTCTCGAACATGGTGACCGACCTGAACTTGACCGACATGGAGACGTGCTACAAGCTCTTCCGGCGCGACATCGTGCAGGGCCTCACGCTCGAGGAAAAACGCTTCGGTTTCGAGCCCGAAGTCACCGCCAAAGTGGCCCGGGTGAAGGACGTCCGCATCTACGAAGTGGGCATCAGCTACTACGGCCGCACCTACGCCGAGGGCAAGAAAATCGGTTGGCGCGACGGCTTCCGGGCCATCTATTGCATTTTGAAATACGGCCTGCTGGGGCAGTAGCGAGTCGCAGCCGCCCAATTCATGGTGATGAATAAGGCAGTCCCACCGTGCTGATGACGGTAATTTTACAAGTCAGGCAGCGGGCGCTAATCAAGGGCTATTAGCGCTGGAAATTTTGTGCTGTTAGCGTTGCCCCCGGCATTGGGTCAATTTACCCTACCCTGCCGTTGCCTTGAGCGGAAGGAGCGGGTTACACCTAGACGTTGTCAGCGCAACGGGCACTTACCCTTAGCCTGTGGCCGGTTTGGCCGCTACCACTTATCCAGTGCTGGTGCCATTAGCTCAGCCTGCACGTCGTCGATGTAGCAGCCTGAGCCGTTTTCGCTGAGCACGTATACCTTTAGCACATCGTCGGGCAGTGCATCGGGCGGCAAAGGCGCGTCGAAATGCACGATGTTCCAAGCACGGTTGACACTAAGATTGTTTTGGAGGCGAATGGCGTTCCAACTTAGACTTTTTCCGGCGCGCTCTATCGTCATTACCAGCTTATTGCCCCACGCGCCGTAGTCCGAAAACACCCGGCACGAGGCGCGCACGTATTGGCCCGGAGTTAAGCTGGCATCGGCTAGTTTGATGCTCAGGGCTGGGCTGTAGGCGTGCGCGGCATCGGCGTGGAAGGACTGGCGGCTGAAATAGCCCACGTCGGCTGAGATGCCCGTGGCGGCGTCTGCGGGTTGGTTGTCAAAGTCAAGTTTACCAAGAGATTGCGGCTTGTAATGCCGTTCAGCTTTGGGCAGGTGCGTTTTCACATCGAGCAGCGCAAAATCAGACTGTGTGGGCATGGTTTGATTGAACACGGCGAAGTAGTAGCGCCGGTTCATTTCCTCTGGGTGAATGATGGAGCGCATGTACTGCCAGTGCTGAAAGAGGTTCAAGTCCACCATCAGCACGACCACCACCACAGCCGCGGCTCGCAAAGCCGGACGCCGCGCGGGAGCCAATAGCCACGCCACCACCGCGGCCCAGGGCAAGGCCAACACGGCGTAGCTCTGCACCAGCGCCCGCTGGCCAATGCTGCCGCCGTACCACCAAATGTCCCACGCCGAGACCACCCACAGGTTCAGCACCACAAAGGCCAGCACCGGCACTGCCACTGCCCGCTGCGTGCGCCACAGCACCACAATGCCCGCCAAAGGCAGCAGCAGGAGCGGTGAATAAATCAGCCAACCCTTGCGGAAACTGAACAGCACCTCCCACAGGTGGGGCTTAAAAAAGCTGAAGTGCTGGTCGCCGTAGCTATAGAAGAGGAAGTGCCCGGTGGCCCAGTGCCAGTACAGCGGCTGCGGCAGCACGCCCACCAGGCCGCCCAATGCCAGCAGCAGCACGTCGGCCCAGCGGGTGCGCAGCAACGCCAATTTCTGGCGCACCGCGGCTAATGAGCCCATTCCCCACAGCAGCGGCACCACCGCAGCGACGGCCTCCGAAGGCCGGATAAGCACCAGCAGGCCCAGCGTCAGGCCGATGAAAAAGGCCTTCCACCGAGTGGGCCGCTCGTGCCAGCGCACCGTGAGCCACAGCAGCAGCGCATAGCCCGTGAAGAGGTAGTTGTGGGCCATGGCCGCGTCGAACACGGCGTACTGAAAGTAATTGGAGCCCAACACCAGCAGCACCAGCACCAGCGTGGTCACCACATCGGAAAAATAGCGCAGCAGCACCCGGCGCAACAGCCCCAGTCCCAGCAGGGCAAATAGCAGCCCGCCAAACGCAATGGCAACTTGGTATGGCGCCGAAAAGCCGTCCTGTGGATAGTTTAACCATCCGGCTGCCCAATGACCCAAAAAGAAAAACGGTGTCCAAAGCAAGGCCAAGCCGCAGGTATACTTTGCCACCAACTGCCCCTCCGGCCCCCCCGGCACCTGAAACGCCTGATAGAACGAGCCGCTGGGGCTGTACTCGCGCATGATGTCGCTGGCAAACGCCATGTGACCCAGGTCGTGGTAAATGAAATGCGCCGGTAGGTAGATGTAGTAGCCCATGACATCCCACGTCAGGATGGCCTGCACGTTGCGGGTATCCCAATACGGCGCCCATAGCCGGGCCTGCACCATGAGGAGGAACAGGATAAAAATGGCTAACAGAGAGTACGAAAGTTGGACCCGGGATTTCATGAAGAAAGTGGATAGCCCACTGAGCGAAGAAGGAGGCCTGAGCCCTTCAGTAAATTTCACCGTTTACCGAGGGAACAACTGCGCTTACTCGGCTTTGCTTAGGCGCACATCGTCGAGATAAGTAGTGGCGGTACTTTGGTCGTTCCAGAGGTAGACCTTGATTCTATTGGTGCCCGTGGCGCTGGTCGGCAAGTTGATGGGCACCTTTACGGCGGTCCATTCACCAAATTTGGGCACCACCGAAGCTACTGGCAAGGCCGTGTAAAACACGTTGGTTTCATCGGTCACGCTGGTGGTAACCTGTACTACCAACTTGGCGGTACTGCCCGAAGCTTCGCGCAATACCCAGCCTTCCAGCATCATGTGGCTGAGGGGCGTTGCATTCAAATCGCCTAGGGGGCGCGAATAGGTATAACCATAGGTCACATCGGGTTTCACGCGCGCACTCCACTTCCCGCTGTGGGCCTTGTCCGTAGTGAGCGAAGCAGGATTGGCGTCGCCCCAGCCCATGCTTTGTTCAAAGTCGGCAGTCATCAGCACTGCGGCATCCGTTGCCCGGTTGGGCAAGTCAGGAGAGGATTGACAAGCTGCGAATAGGCTAAGGATAGTCAGACAAGCGAAAATCCGCATTGGTCGATGAGTAAACTAGTGAAAGATGAACTGCCCACGTGAGGGACCTGAGGAGCGAATAGCGGCACCACGCAAGTGCTTTTTTACTGGAGAAATTAGCTTGCAGTACGTGGTGAGACTTGCCGTCGGTGAGCGAGCCGTCGGCGACTCCACCCCAGCCCACCTTTCCTCAAAGCCGTTGTGCATGAGTTGCTTGGGGTTGGAAGCTGCATCGGGCGCGGCCGATTGGCAACCGCCCAGGGCGAAAACAGCCCAGCGGGCACAGTGCTGACAAATCATTTATTTGCGAAGCAAGTAAACCAGAGAAGGTAAAAATAACACCTTGAAGCAGCAATCAGCCCCGGCACCGTCAATCCTCGATGGTTGCGCGACTATGCGCCCACGCCCGCTAGCGGTGGCAGCAACGGCAGCGAAGGAGTGCCTCAGCCCTTAGCCCCAAGCTCAACGGGCCCACTTGGGGCATCCGTGGCTGGTAGTGCTCCAAATCGTGCCGCGATGAAGGCCAGGTACAGCGAAAGAAACAGCCCAACTGTGGCCAGATAGGCGTAGGGCACCTGCACGAAAGCGTAGAATGTGGTCAGGTACGCTTTCAATACTATTACCGAGAAGACGCGGTAGTCGGTGCGCGGCGCTTGTTGGCGCCAGTAGAGCCACGCGCTGCCCGCCACGGTTAGCAGCAGCAGCGTTACCTGCACGGTTTTCAGGGCCTGCAGGCGCTCTAGCAGGGGCCCGTGCATGTGGTGGTAGAAGAAATTGCCCAGGCCAATGCCGTTGAATAAGTGCATGGGGCGGCCCGCGGCGTTTAGGTGATTCCACTCGTTAAGCCCTACCTCGGTATACGCCGCTTGTACCCGCATGAACATGCCCCAGTCGTGCGACAAAAACGGCACCACGTACAGCACAAGAATGCCGACGGCCACGGCCGCCGTCACGCCCAGCGCCACTCGCCGCGACTGCTGAAAAAACAGCAGGGCCAAGTGCAGCGGCACCCAGAACACGAGCGAAAACCGCGACAGCAAACACAGTATCAGCATCACTGCCAAACCCCAGTAGGAGGGGCTCAGAATGCTGGCCACTAGCAGCAGGTAGTAGCCCACTATCATGAGCTCCACGGTCCAACCCACCACGCCGGGCTCGGTTATCATCACCGAATACAGGAGCGCGAAAGGCAGCAGCGTCAGGGCAAACAACTGGCGGGCCGTGAGGCGCTGCCGGTACAGTAAGCGGAAATAAACAGCCAAGGCCACGCCCAACACGGCGCCCGGCACCCAGCGGTAGTCAATTTGCAGCAGCTCGGGCACCACAAACGGAAACCACGTGCCCGGCAAGTACGTGGGCAGCGCAAAATACCCCAGCTCGGCGGTGAGCGGCACGTACACTTCCTGCCCCGCCAACCAACGCTGCGGATACACCGTCAGGGCCATCAGGATGTCGGAGTGGTCTTGCGGAACAGTCGTGCGAATGGCGTCTACGTACGGCGGCACGCTCAGCCACAGCCCCAACCCCAGTGCGGCGGCCATTGCCCAGCCTTGGGACGTGCCTCCCTCCGATTGGGGACGCGAGGCGGGCCAGGCCCGGTGGCGAGTGAGCTTGTACAGGCCCACGCAGGCGCCCAGGCTGCACAAATAAAGAACAACGGCGCTGGCATAAGGGCCAAACGCGCTGCGTCCGAGCGTAAACAAAAAGAACTCGCCCCCCAGCAACAAATAGATGTCCGTCGGCGCCACGCGCCACCCTTCCAAGCGCGCGCGCTCAATCATTAGGATTTGGTGATTTCTACGTCGTCGAGAAAAGTGGGCTGGTTAGACCCGGCCAGCCACATGTATACCCGCAACTGGTAGGTGGGCTGAATGGTGGCCGGCAGAGTGAACTCTTTGCTTATTCTGGTCCACGTGTTGTACGTTTTTATCTGCTGGTACATATCCATCGACTGCCAGTATACTTTTTCGTCAGGGTTGGCTGGGTTGATAACCTGAACCACGATAACTGCCCTCGATTCGCCGCCCGTGCGAAGGGCCCATCCGCTAACGGTAAGCTTAGAAATCCGGGTGGGACTTGCTTTGCCAAGGAAATTGGTGTAGCCCAAACTGAATTCGGCAGCTTTATCCACTTTTATCGAGTAGCGTCCCGAGTGGGCTTTCTCGTCCGTAACGGGCACCGGCGCCCAGCCATCCAGTGATTCAAAATCGTTGAACGTAACCCGGTTTTTGGGCACTGTGGAAGCCTTGTCAGAAGAGCAAGCCGCAAGACTGCACACGAGGGCGCCAACTGTTAGCAATTTTGTCGAAGCAAGCGACATATGAAATGGGTCAATTGTAAAGTAAGCGGGCAAAGATACCCGGCGCAAATTAAGGGGCAGCAGTTGATTTTAACCCAATGGCGTAGGTTTTGACCAACTACTTACGGGTAGGTTCTGCCTTACTTGGGGTGTTCCAAGAGAACTCGGCAATGGGACCCTAATTTTGATGGCTGTGCCGCAGCGGCTGTATGCAATGGCACGGACGTTTAGCAGTTCCACTTCTTATTTGTGCGGCCACACAACGGCCAGCTTCCCCAGGGTTATGCGAAACTTTATTTCTGCCTTGACCGCAAGGCACCGGGCCCACTGGGTGGGCATGGCGGCCGTGGCAGTGGTTGCCAGTGGCGTGGTATGGGCATTGTTCCCGTCCGTGCTGGCCCACCCGGACGACATTTTTTTCCTAAATGCTGGCGATGGGCTACAGGGGTATTATACCATGGCGTATTACGTAAAGTATGATACCGGCCTGCATTTCAGCGGAATGAATTATCCCTTTGGGGAGCACATCAATTTCCCCAGCATGCAGCCGCTTGTGAGCGGGGGCATGCGGTTGCTTGGCGGGTTGGGGCTGCCCGTTGGCGACCACGTAATTGGCCTGACCAATGTGGTGGCTTTGCTGGGGCTGGTGCTTGCGCCGGTGGTTATGTACGCCGTGTTGCGGCGGACCCGGCTGCCCGTGTGGTATGCAGCCATCACGGCAGTGCTCATCGGCTTTATGTCGCCTCAGATTGAGCGGTTGGGAGGGCACATGGCCCTCAGCTACGCGTGCTTTGTTCCGTTCTCTTGGTATTGCCTTATCCGGATTCAGGAGGCGCCGTTGCGCGCGCGCTGGTACTTGGTATTCGGGCTTAGCAGCCTGCTCATGGCGGGGGCCAGCGTGTATTTTCTGCCGTGCGCCAGTTTTTTGGCATTGGCCCACGGGGTGGTGTTTTGCTGGCAGCGGCGGCGCCCCGGGCCAATTTTATGGCGCTTGGCGTTGGCTGCTTTGCTCCCCTTGCTGGTGTTTCGGGGATGGCTCTGGTACACCGACCCGATTGCCGACCGCCCCATAAATCCTTACGGCTTCCTCGTTTATTTGGCTTCACCGGCTACCATATTCACGCCCGTGATGGCGCCGTTCAGCGACCTGTGGCAAGCGCTGTTTCATACGGAGGCGGCAAATTTTGAGGGATGGGCCTACGTGGGCTTGGCCGCCGCCGCCGTGGCAGTGGCGGGCGCTCTTCGTTTGGGCAAACGGGTGTGGCACCGGCAGTGGGGGCGGGTGCTACGGCCCGTACTCCCGGTGCACCTGCAATCGGGGCTGTGGGCCGCAGGCTTTATGTTGCTGTTGGCTTTTGGCTGGCCATTTAAGTTTGCGGGGTTTTCTTGGCTGGTAGACTATGTGGGGCCGCTTAAGCAGTTTCGGGCCCTGGGCCGCTTTGCTTGGCCGTTCTTTTATGTGTTTAGCACGTACGCGGCTTACTATTTGTACCGGCTGTGGCGCTACCTGCACCTACACGGCGCCGGAGGATTTGCGCAGGGCTGGTTGGCATTGCCCCTGCTGCTTTGGGGCATAGAGGCATACATTCACGTGAGCACCAGAGCCAAAGCGGTGGAAGCCGGTGCGGGAGCGGCTGCCTTCATGGACGCCGCCAACAACCCGGTGGTGCAGCAACTAAGCTGGACCAATCGCCAAGCCCGCGACTTTCAAGCCATCCTGCCGCTGCCGTACTTCGTCATGGGCTCCGATAAAGCGGATTTATCCGGTTCACAGGCGTCCTTTGCAGAGGGGTACAAAACGTCGTTGGCGTTGGGCTTACCGCTGGTGGCCACCTATATGACTCGCACTTCCGTGGGGCAGACCATGCAGCACGTTCAACTCCTGAGCAGCCCTTTGGTTGAAAAGGAGCTGCTCGCGAAGTTGCCCTCTCGCAAGCCTTTCCTGCTGCTGGTAACCCCCGATGCCCTAACGTGGGAAGAACAACGGCTCGTGAGCTTGGGCCGCAAGCTCGTTAGTTTGCCGAACGTAACGCTCTACGAACTGCCCATTGATGCGCTGGCCGCCACCACCCTTGCGCAAGAGCGGGCGCGGGCCCAGGAGTTGCTGCCCACCCTCACCGCCAACAAGGGCTTATACTCGTCCACGGGCAAAGGCGTGCTTCTCGATGCTTTCAAAGGCCGCCCCGACCCACGAGGGCGGCTTTCTTCGGGCAGCTTTCACGAGCCCGCCGCTACGTTTTCCACGCTCTATGATGGCCCGCTGCCCGCGCCTGCCGATACTGGCCGCTACGAGGCCGCGGTTTGGGTAAATACCACCACCGACTATGGTTTTGGCAACATGCAAGTGAAGCTTTATACCGCGGCGGGCCAAATTCTCGCCCATGAGATAGCCGACGGCCGGCGGGCTACCGAAGTGCAGGGAGACTGGGTGCGAATAGTGGTGCCGTTTCGCCGCACGGCCGAAGCAGTTCGCTTGGAGGTGCTGTACGACAGCCAGGACCTAGTGGCCGACGACCTCCTCATCCGGCCCGTTGATACCGACGTCTACTACTATGTCGGACAAGGCAGCAAGCGCCAATTGGTCAAGAATACTTACCCGTTAACGCCTTAAGCCTTCAAAAGATGACCCTTTGGTTGCGGTTCGGGGGCTCGGCTAGCGGCGGCTAGCCCTATGTAAGGGTTGGGTCACGTGTCAACCGTTCCGGCAAACTGCCGCTCTTGCATACCCTTCACCCGCTTAATGGGCGTCGGTGGTACCCTTCTGCGGGTGGGCGGGGTGGGCGGGGACAGCGCGGGCACGGTCCAACGCTTCGTCGTAGAAGCCGCTTTTCGCTCGGCGGCGGAGTTGCTGCAACTCGCGAAAGCCATCCAAGCCGTTGAGCAAGCCCACCTTGCTGCCGGTGGCATCGTTCCAGTGCACGGGTTGTTCGAAAAGGCGCAGCCCGGCCCGGTGAGCCAGGTAAAGCAGTTCCACGTCGAACCCAAACCGGTCGAGGGTAGCGCCCGTCACAATGGGACGACACACGTCTAGCCGAAAAGCTTTGAAGCCACATTGGGTATCTAAATAAGGAAGCCCAGTGGCCAGCTGCATTATCATATTGAAGAATCGGCCGCTCTGCTCTCGCAGCCAGGGCTGGTGCACCCCAATGAGGCTGCGGTCCAGGGCCCGGGACCCAAACACCACATCAAACTCGCCTGCCAAGATGGGGTCGAGCAGCAAGGGCAGGTCCGTCACGGGCGTCGACAAGTCGGCGTCGGAGAACAGCGCGACGGTGCCCGTGGCGGCCAGCAAGCCCTGGCGCACGGCGTAGCCCTTGCCCCGGTTGGGCGAGTAGCTGAGCAGGCGGGTAGCCACGCGCCCGGTGTGCGCCGCAAAAATGGTTTCCACCACTTGAGCAGTGCCGTCGGTCGACCCGTCGTTAACGACGATTACCTCGCTGCTAAACGGCTGCGTTTGCAGGTAGGCCAGCACCTGAGAAAGGGTTCTGCTGAGCCGCGCGGCCTCGTTGTAAGCTGGAATGACAAAGGAGAGAACGTGCAAGAAGGTCAGGTTAATTGCCAGCTAACGGCGAGTGCGTGAAATCGTGCTATTCAACAAATGGAGGTCTTCCATAAGTAAAGGTTCAGTCGGCTTTCCGGCCACCACAAATCTAGTAGGTAGGGCATAGTAGAAATTGCCTTTTTCATGCTCGTCGCGCGGCAGGCGCTAAATGACGGCTTTACATATTCTGCACTGGCCGCAGTGCTCAGATTCGGCCTTCGGCCACGCACGTTACACCGAAGAGCTTATTGGCCGCAGTGAGCTTCATTTCGGCGCTGGTAAGGCCGAGGAGGAGCCGGTTGACGACCGGATGCGCTGGCCGCATGTTGGAGGCAGCCGCTTTTTGCCGCAGGTTGCTGAGGCGCCGCACGGTCCAAATGAGGGGGAACAGGGTGCCGTAGAGGTAGTAGTTTTTGATGTTGCGGAAGCGGGCCTGTTGCAGCACTTCCCGCAGCATCGGAATGCGGTAGCGGCGGTAATGACCCAGAAACACGTCGTGCCCGCTCCACAGCGACCGAAATGCGGGCACGGTGATGAAGAAATAGTTATGGTCGCCGACGCAAGCTTGCTGAATGGATTGCAGCATGGCCAGGTCATCGGGTAAGTGTTCTAGCACGTCCATCAGCAGCACCAGGCCATTTTCGATAACGAGCGGAATGGCCGCCACTTTTTCGATTTTCTGCCCGCGAGTGACAGCCATCTCCTCTTCTGAATAGCCAATGTCTACCAGATACACTTTGGCAATGGCCGCGCCGTAGTGCTTTTCCAGCTCCAACGCAAAAAAACCCGAGCCGGAGCCGACGTCCACCAGCGTGATGGGCGTGCCGCGGGCCACCAGCTGCTTGGCAAAGGCAAACAGCGGCAGCTTCTTGCTTTGGTAATACCAATGGACGTCCGGATTGACGCCGTTTTCCAGTTCTTTTAAATCCATATGAGCAGTGACAATTGCGTAAACTTAGTGAGATTTCGTCCTAGTCAACCGGCCGCATGCGTGCGCCACGGATGCTTTGTTAAACCGGGCGCTACTTTTGGCATCGCTCGTCTGCCCGCCGTTTATGCTTCTGATTCAAAACTACGTCAATGGCCAGTTGGTGGCGCCCCGTACGGGCCGCTACCTCGATAACATCGACCCCGCCACGGGCCAGGTCTACGGCCAACTGCCCGACTCCGGGCCCGAAGACGTGGCCGCCGCCGTGGCCGCCGCCGAAGCTGCCCTGCCCGCCTGGCGCGCGCTTCCGGCCGAAGACCGGGGCCGCCTCCTGGTAAAAATTGCCGACCTGATTGATGCCAACCTGGCGCGCCTGGCCCACGCCGAGAGCCAGGACAACGGCAAACCGCTCAGCCTAGCCCGGGTGATGGACATTCCTCGTGCGGCTTCCAATTTCCATTTCTTTGGCACCGCGGCGCAGCACTTCGCCACCGAAGCGCACTTGCAGGAAGGCGTGGCCCTGAATTACACCGTGCGGCACCCGGTGGGGGTGGTGGGCTGCATCTCACCCTGGAACCTTCCGCTCTACCTCTTCACCTGGAAGATTGCGCCCGCCCTGGCCGTGGGCTGCTGCGTGGTGGCCAAGCCGTCGGAAATTACGCCAGCCACGGCCTTTTTGCTAAGCGAGCTGTGCATCGAAGCCGGCTTGCCGGCGGGCGTGCTCAACGTCGTGCACGGCACCGGGCCCGGCTGCGGGCAAGCCATTGTGGAGCACCCCGGCATCAAGGCCATCAGTTTCACGGGCGGCACGGCCACCGGGCGGCATTTGGCCCGCACCGCAGCGCCGCTGTTCAAGAAACTGAGCCTGGAGCTGGGCGGGAAGAACCCCAACTTGGTATTTGCCGACTGTGACTTGGCGGCGGCGGTGGCCACCAGCATCCGCAGTAGCTTCGCCAACCAAGGCCAGATTTGCCTGTGCGGCTCGCGTATTTTCATCGAACGCCCCATTTACGAGGATTTCAAAACCGAGTTCCTAGCCCAGCTAAAAGCTCAAAAGGTAGGCGACCCGTTGGATGTCGACACCAAGCAAGGCGCTTTGGTAAGCGAAGCGCATTTAAACAAAGCGCTAGAGTACATCAAGCTGGCGCACGAAGAAGGCGGCGTACTATTGGCCGGCGGCCAGCGCGCTACCGTATCTGGCCGTTGCGAAAGCGGCTACTTTCTGCAGCCCACGGTGTTTGAAAACCTGCCCCACAGCTGCCGCACCAACCAAGAGGAAATCTTCGGCCCGGTGGTCACGCTCACGCCTTTTGATAACGAAGACGAAGCCCTAACCTGGGCCAATAGCACCGAGTACGGCTTGGCCGCCACCATTTGGACGCGCGACCTCACTCGTGCCCACCGCGTGGCGCAGGCGTTGCACAGCGGCATCGTGTGGGTGAACACCTGGCTGCACCGCGACCTGCGCACCCCGTTCGGCGGCATGAAAAACTCCGGCGTCGGCCGCGAAGGCGGGCTGGAGGCGCTGCGGTTTTTTACGGAGGCGCAGAACGTGTGCGTGAAGCTGTAGTGAGCAATTGCCATGCCCTACCAACAAGAAGGGAATCTGTGGTCTGCCTGGTCCCGTTTCTTCCTGATGCTTTTGCTGCTGCTGTTGTTCAATAGCGCGTGGCCATATGTGGCACTTTATATTGACTTTGTGAAAGCACCAGCGCATGTGCCAGGCGGTAGTTTAGCCTTGTCCCAGGCAGCTTTGGAGACCAATATGTTGGTTCGTTGGGGGCTAGGCATGGCGTTTAATGCCAGTCTGCTGGTGTGGTCCTTGCGCCAACGGCACGTGGGCGAATCAATAGCCGCCTTCATCGGGATGCTTTGGTTGACCTACGTGAGCTTTTGCTTTTACTTTATGATTGGGCTCGGCTACGGCATTGTTTCAATGCTAGAAGCAATTCAATGCGCAAAGCATTAAGGGCTAACCAAATTGTACCCCCGCGTATACCTCGGCCAGCGGCACTTGGCACCCAATGCTGCCCAAGTCCAGCACGGCCGCCACGTCGCGCGTTTCAGTAAATATCCAGCGACCCAACTCATCTAGGGTGTACAGTTCAGCGTGCACCTCTTCGGAGCTGAGCATCAGGTACTGGCGTAGGCTAATAATCTGGCGGTACAGGGCAAATTTCTCGTAATGGTCCCTCTCGGCGGTTGACGAAGAAGTCACCTCCACGATGAGCACCGGATTGGTAAGCGAGCTCGGGCTTGGCTCATTGTTGAATATCGGACCACAGGCAGCCACAGTATCGGGGTATAAGTAGCCGCTGCGGTTTTTGGTTTGCACGCGTTGGTCGCCCATGTACCCTTTGCAGCCACGTTGCCGCAGCACGGGCCCAATAACCTGATTGAGGTTGTAGTTGATTTCGTTGTGAGCAGGCGTGGCCCCGGCCATGGCCCACACCCGGCCGTTGGTAAATTCGTGCTTGGCGTCGGCCCCGGTTTCCAAACGCAGGTAGTCGTCAGGGGTAAGGTATTCGGGAGCATCCGTCTTGAGAGCAGGCAGACCCATAATGAAAGGGAAATAAGGGATTACCCAAAAGTACGAAGGCAACCCCGCCGCTCGTCTTACCTTTGCGGGGCCAACCGCCCGCTTGCCCCGAATGCCTCACCCCGCTTCCGATTACTACGCCCATCCCACGGCCGTCCTCGACGAAGGGTGCCAGGTAGGCAAAGGCAGTCGCATTTGGCACTTCAGCCACGTCTGCGCCGGGGCCGACTTGGGGGAAAACTGCAATCTGGGCCAAAACGTATTCGTGGCCGACGGCGTGACCCTGGGCCGCAACGTGAAAGTGCAAAACAACGTGAGCCTCTACGGCGGCGTGGTGTGCGAAGACGACGTTTTCCTCGGGCCATCGGTGGTATTTACCAACGTGAAGAACCCCCGCAGCGCCGTGCCCCGCAACGGCTCGGGCCAGTACCAAACCACTTACCTGGAGCAAGGCGTGACGGTGGGGGCCAATGCCACGCTGGTGTGCGGCGTGCGGCTGGGGCGCTACGCCTTTGTGGGCGCGGGCAGCGTGGTCACGCACGACGTTCCGCCCTATGGCCTCGTATACGGCACCCCCGCCCGCCCGCAGGGCTGGATGAGTGCCTACGGCCACCGCCTGGCTTTCGACGCGAACCGCCGCGCTACCTGCCCCGAAAGCGGCGAAGAATACGAGCTGAGCGCCAATAAAAAATCGGTGCGTCCGCTTCCTAAAAACGACAAACGAACCTCGAAAACCTAATTTACGTGTACGACCAACTATTGCGCAAAGAGGCCACCCTGGCCGTTATCGGCCTCGGCTACGTGGGCTTGCCCATCGCCCTCGAATTCGCCAAGCAGCTCCGGGTAATTGGCTTCGACATCAATGCCGGCCGCGTGGCCCAGATGAAGCAGGGCATCGACCCCAGCGGCGAACTGGAGAAAAAAGATTTCGAAGGGTGCGACATCACCTTCACCGATTCGCTCGAGGTGCTGCGCCAGGCCCAGTTCTACATCGTGGCCGTGCCCACGCCCATCGACGAGCACGCCATGCCCGACCTGAAGCCCTTGCTGGGCGCCTCGTCCTCGGTGGGCAAAGTGCTGAAAAAAGGCGACTACGTGGTATTTGAAAGCACCGTGTACCCCGGCTGCACCGAGGAAGACTGCATTCCGGTCATCGAGCGCCTGTCGGGACTGAAATTTCCGGTTGATTTCAAAGTGGGCTATTCGCCGGAGCGCATCAACCCCGGCGACAAAGAGCACACGCTGCGCCGCATTGTGAAAGTGGTGTCCGGCAACGACCAGGAAGCCCTCGACACGATTGCCAAAGTCTACGAATTGGTGGTAGACGCCGGCGTGCACCGCGCCAGCAGCATTCGCGTGGCCGAAGCCGCCAAAATCATCGAAAACACCCAGCGCGACGTCAACATTGCGCTGATGAACGAGCTGTCGATGATTTTCGACCGCATGAACATCAACACCTACGAGGTGCTGGAAGCCGCGGGCACCAAGTGGAATTTTCTGCGCTTCTCGCCGGGCCTGGTGGGCGGCCACTGCATCGGCGTCGACCCGTACTACCTGACCTACAAGGCCAAAGAGCTGGGCTACGACGCCAAAGTCATTTTGAGCGGCCGCACCACCAACGACAACATGGGGGCCTACATCGCCCGCAAAACGGTGCAGATGATGATTAAAAAGGGCAAGGACGTGGCCAAAAGCCGCGTGCTGGTGATGGGCGCTACCTTCAAGGAAAATGTGGAGGACATCCGCAACTCCAAGGTGGCCGACGTCATTCAGGAGCTGCGGAATTTCTCGGTGAACGTGGACATCGTTGACCCGCACGCCGACTCCGATGAACTGCACCACGAGTACGGCTTCCGCCTGACCCACAACGACGACGTGCGGGCCGACTACGACGCCGTGATTGTGGCCGTGAGCCACCTGCCCTACGCCGACAAGGACGAAGAATACTTCCAGTCCATTACTTCCGATAACGCCGTGCTGGTCGACATCAAAGGCCTGTACCGCGGCAAAATGAAAGAGCTTCAGTACTGGAGCCTGTAAGCAGTTGGTGAATGAGTGAATGAAGGAATGAGCGAATTACAACGGCCCATTCACTCATTTGCTCCTTCCTTCATTCACTCATTAGGAAATCATGCGCACCAAAATTCTTGTGACGGGCGGGGCGGGCTACATCGGCTCGCACGCGGTGGTGGAACTCCAGCAAGCCGGCTACCAGCCGGTCATCGTCGACAATTTTAGCAATTCCGAGGAGTCGGCGCTGGCCGGGATTGAGTCGATTCTGGGGGCAAAGGTGCCGACCTACCGCATCGACTGCGCCGACGCGGAAGCGCTGCGGGGCGTGTTTCGGGCCGAGCCCGATGTGGCGGGCGTCATTCACTTCGCGGCCTATAAAGCCGTGGGCGAATCGGTGCAAAAACCGCTGGCCTACTTCCAGAACAACGTGGGCTCGCTGCTGGCCCTGCTGGCCGTGATGCCCGAATTTGGCGTCGAAAGCTTGGCGTTTTCGTCTTCGTGCACCGTGTACGGCATTCCCGACGCGCTGCCCGTGACCGAGGCCACGCCCACCAAGCCGGCGTCGTCGCCCTACGGCCGCACCAAGCAGATGTGCGAGGACATCGTGCACGACGTGGCGGCCGCGCCCGGCAACCGGGTGCACACCATTCTCTTGCGCTACTTCAATCCGATAGGGGCCCACGAGTCGGCCAAGATTGGCGAGCTGCCGCTGGGCGTGCCCAACAACCTGGTGCCCTTCATCACCCAGACAGCCGCCGGCCTGCGCGAAAAGCTGACCATCTTCGGCAACGACTACGACACGCCGGACGGCACCAACATCCGCGACTACATCCACGTGGTGGACCTGGCCAAGGCGCACGTCACGGCCGTGCGGCGCCTGCTCGAGCGCAAAGCCAGCGACGTGGTTGAAACCTTCAACGTGGGCACCGGCCACGGCAATACGGTGCTCGAAGTGGTGCAGACCTTTGAGCGGGTGAGCGGCCAGAAGCTCAACTACGACATTGGCCCACGCCGCGCCGGCGACGTGCCCGCCATTTACGCCGACGCCACCAAAGCCGAGCAGGTGCTCGGTTTCAAAACCGAAACTTCCCTGGCCGATTCCTTGGCCAGCTCCTGGAAATGGCAGCAAACCTTGAAACAAATGTGAGAAGTAGAAGAAGGTGAAAATGTGGTAGGTAACTAACTGATACCGTCATTTTTACTTTTTCGCATCACCCACATTTTTACATCTGCAAACATGAAAATCCTCATCACCGGCGGCGCCGGCTTCATTGGCTCCCACGTAGTCCGGCTGTTCGTGACCAAATACCCCGACTACCAGATTCTTAACCTTGACGCGCTGACTTACGCCGGCAACCTGGAGAACCTGCGCGATATCGAAAACGCGTCGAACTACACCTTCATTAAAGGTGACATTGCCGACCAGAGCTTCATTGACCAGCTGTTTGCCAACGAGGAGCCCGACGCCGTGATTCACCTCGCGGCCGAGTCGCACGTCGACCGGAGCATCACGGACCCGATGGCTTTCGTGAAAACCAACGTCATCGGCACGGTGAACTTGCTGAACGCGGCCCGCCACCTGTGGCAGCCCGGCGGCTACGACGGCCACGTGTTTTACCACGTGAGCACCGACGAAGTGTACGGCTCGCTGGACTTCGGCCCCGAGATGTTCACCGAACAAACGGCTTACGACCCCCGCTCGCCCTACTCGGCCTCCAAAGCCAGCTCCGACCATTTTGTGCGCGCCTGGCACCACACCTACGGCCTGCCCATCAAGCTGAGCAACTGCTCGAACAACTACGGCCCCAACCACTTCCCCGAGAAGCTCATTCCGCTGGCCATTCACCGCCTGCGCACCGGCCAGCCGGTGCCCGTGTACGGCAAAGGCGAGAACGTGCGCGACTGGCTGTTTGTGAAAGACCACGCCACAGCCATCGACGCGGTGTTCCACAAGGGCAAAAACGGCGACACCTACAACATCGGCGGCGTCAACGAGTGGCAGAACCTCAAGCTCATCGAGCTGCTCTGCGACGTGGTGGACGAGAAAACCGGTCAGGAGCAGGGCACTTCGCGCAAGCTCATCAAGTTCGTGACCGACCGCGCCGGCCACGACATGCGCTACGCCATCGACTCCAGCAAAATCATGAACGAGCTGGGCTGGAAGCCGAGCGTGACCTTCGAGCAAGGCCTGGCCCAAACCGTGGACTGGTACCTCGAAAACGAGGAGTGGCTGAACCACGTGACCAGCGGCGCCTACCAAGATTACAACAAGCAGCAATACAGTAATCGATAATGTGAGAATGTGGGAAATGTGAAAATGAGTGCTGTTTGGCGCTAGCGAATTTTCACATCTCCCACATTTTCACATCTTTCATCATATTAATCATCGTGTACGATAATCCTTTCCACGAGCAGCCGCTCGATAACCTCACTTTTCTCGTTACCGGCGGCGCAGGCTTCATCGGGTCCAATATTGTAGAGTACCTGCTGAAGTACGGCGTGAAACAAGTGCGGACCCTGGACGACTATTCCAACGGCTTCCGCAAGAACCTGGCGCTGTTTGCTGGCGACGCCCGCCTGGAAATCCTGGACGGTGACATCCGCGACGCGGCCACTTGCGCCGCCGCTTGTGCTGGCGTCGACGTGGTGCTGCACGAAGCCGCTCTGGGCTCGGTGCCGCGCTCCATCAACGACCCGGTGCTGAGCAACGACGTGAACGTAGGGGGCTTCGTGCAGATACTCACGGCGGCTAAAAACGCCGGCGTGAAGCGCTTCGTGTACGCTGCCTCGTCGTCGACTTATGGCGACCATCCGGGCCTGCCCAAAGTGGAGGACCGCATCGGCAAGCCCTTGTCGCCCTACGCCGTGACGAAATACGCCAACGAGCTGTACGCCGACGTGTTTGCCCGCACGTACGGCATGGAAATCATCGGCCTGCGCTACTTCAACATCTTCGGCCCACGCCAGGACCCGGGTGGGGCGTATGCGGCTGTGATTCCGCTGTTTATCGACGCCATCCTGCAAAACCAGCCGCCCACGCTCAACGGCGACGGCGGCCAAACCCGCGATTTCACCTTCGTGGAAAACTGCGTGGAAGCCAACATTCGCGCCGCTCTCGTGCAGAATCCCGAAGCACTGGGCCAGGTCTACAACATTGCCGTGGGCGACCGCACCTCGCTGGTCGAGATGTACGACATCCTGCGCCAGGAAGCTGGCTCGGACTTAGCGCCCAAATTTGGGCCCGACCGGCCCGGCGACATCCGCGATTCGCTTGCCGATATTTCCAAGGCCAACCGGCTGTTGGGCTACCAGCCACAGGTACGTATCCGCGAAGGCCTGCGCAAAACGCTGGAGTGGTTCAAGGCCAACCAAGCATTCATTCAGGAACGCAACTAACTAAACAGCCCGTCATGCAGCGCGCAGCGAAGCATCTCGCGTGCCTTGAGTAAACCAATCGATTGAGTCACATTGCACGCGAGATGCTTCGCTGCGCGCTGCATGACGGTCTAATAACCCCCATTTCATGAAAGGAATCATTCTCGCCGGCGGCTCCGGCACCCGTTTGCATCCGCTCACGTTGGCTGTGTCCAAGCAGCTCATGCCCGTGTACGACAAGCCGATGATTTATTATCCGCTGTCGATTCTGCTGTCGGCGGGCATCCGGGAGGTGCTCATCATCACCACGCCCCACGACCAGGAGCAGTTCAAAAAACTGCTCGGCGACGGCAAGAGCTTGGGCTGCGACTTTCAATACGTGGTACAGGAAGTACCCAACGGGCTGGCCCAAGCCTTTGTGCTCGGCGCCGATTTCATCGGCCAGGACAAAGTAGCCCTGGTGCTAGGCGACAACATTTTCTATGGCGAGGGCCTGGAAGACCTGCTGAAAGCCAACAGCGACCCCACCGGCGGCGTGGTTTTCGCCTACCACGTGCACGACCCCGAGCGCTACGGCGTGGTGGAGTTCGACGGCGACAACAAGGCCCTCAGCATTGAGGAGAAGCCGGCCAAGCCGAAAAGCAACTACGCCGTGCCCGGCCTGTATTTCTACGACAACGACGTGGTGGAAATCGCCAAAAACCTGGAAATGAGCCCCCGCGGCGAATACGAAATCACGGACGTGAATAAGGAGTACTTACGCCGCGGTACGCTCAAGGTGGGCATCCTGGGCCGCGGCACCGCCTGGCTCGACACGGGCACGTTCGAAAGCCTGATGCAGGCCGGCGAATTCGTGCGCGTGATTGAGCAGCGCCAGGGTCTGAAGGTGGGTGCCATCGAAGAAGCCGCTTACCGCCAAGGCTTTATCGATGCCAACCAACTCCGGGCCATTGCCACGCCGCTGCGCAAGAGCGGCTACGGCGACTACCTGCTGCACCTGCCCGAGCAGCTGGTGATGGGGAAGTAAGTGAGGTGTGAAACGGTGAAAGGTGAGTTTGACGTTCAAACGGCGCAGCTTGCGCATCTAGAACGTTAAACTCACCTCTCACCACCTCACCATTTCACACCTCTCCTATTCGTCCAAATATTGGTGCACAAACTTGATGGCCATGCTGCCCTCGCCCACGGCTGAGGCTACGCGGGCCATGGCGCCGGAGCGGCTGTCGCCGGCGGCAAATATGCCCGGCACGCAGGTTTCTAATAAATAAGGCTCACGTTCCTTTTTCCAGATGCTGGCGTAGCGGGCGTCAGTCACCAGGTCGCGGCCGGTGAGGAGGAAGCCTTTGCCGTCGCAAATGACCTGGTCGAGCAGCCACTCGGTGCTGGGCTTGGCGCCGATGAACACGAACAGGGCGCGGGCCGGCCGCTTTTCCACCGTGCCGTTGATGTCCACCATCACGGCTTCCAGGTGGTCTTGCCCGCACACCTCCTTGATTTGGGAGAAGGGCAAGAGCTCAATATTCGGCGTGTCGCGAATCTGCTCGATAAGGTAGGCCGACATGCTGGCCGCTAGGTTGGCCCCGCGAATGACGATGAAGACTTTGCGGGCATAAGTGGCGAGGTACATGGCCGCCTGCCCGGCCGAGTTGCCGCCGCCCACGATGTACACGTCCTGCTCGTCGCAGCTGCGGGCTTCGGTGCGGGCCGCGCCGTAGTACACGCCCGCGCCGCTGAGGCGGTCCATGCCCGGCACGTCGAGGGTGCGGTAGCTTACGCCCGTGGTGAGCACCACGGCTTTGGTACTGATTTCGCTGCCGTCACTCAGGGTCAGTACTTTGTAGCCGTCCTGCACGCAGAGGCTGGCCACTTCCTGCGGCGCCAGAAACTCGGCCCCGAGGCGGACGGCCTGCGTCCAGGCCCGGTGCGCGAGCTCGGCGCCGCTCAGGCCGGTGGGGAAGCCCAGGTAGTTCTCGATGCGGGAGCTGGTGCCGGCTTGGCCGCCGGGCGTCTGACGCTCGATGATGAGGGTTTTGAGGCCTTCGCTGGCGCCGTACACGGCCGCGGCGAGGCCGCTGGGGCCGGCACCCACCACCACCACGTCGTACATTTCCTGCGAAGCCGTGCTGTTGATGCCCAAGTGCTGAGCTAAAACGGCTTTGGTGGGCTTGGGTACGGCCGTACCGTCCGCGCAAATGACCAGTGGCAAGTCCGCGGACTCGAAGCCTTTGGCCTGCACCAAGGCCTGCGCTTCGGGGTTGGTTTCGTAGTCTAGCCACTGGTAGCCCACCATGTACCCGCTCAGAAAGTCCTTGAGCTCGTGCGAGAGCGGCGACCATTGGAATCCAATCAGCCGCACGCCGTCGAACTTGGGCTTGTGCGCGGCCTGCCAGGCGTTCAGCAGGTCTTGCAACGTGGGATAAAGCAGGTTTTCGGGCGGGTCCCAGGGCTTCATCAGGTAGTGGTCGATGCGGGCCGAGTTGATGGCCCGCACCGCGGCCTCCGTGTCGGCGTAGGCGGTGAGGAGCACGCGCTTGGCATGGGGGAAATATTGGCGCGAGGCCGTGAGCAGCTCCACGCCTTCCAGCTCGGGCATGCGCTGGTCGGCCACAATCAGGGCCAGCGGTTCCTCATTGGCGCTGAGCTCTTTGATGGTAGTCAGCGCTTCAGGACCGGAGTTGACGCGCACAATGCGGTATTCCTGGCTGAACTCCTGGCGCAAGTCGCGGGCAATGGCGGCCAGCACTTGCGGGTCGTCGTCGACGGCGAGAATAATGGGTTTTTTGGCAGCCATTGTTGTTTTCTTGGTTAGTTCGAGACTGACGTGCGCAGCGAAATGGCTGGCGTGCAGTAGTAATTAAATTGATGTGAATTCGTGGCAGCGCACGAAATGCACTGCCACGAAACGCGTTACGCAACTAGCTAGTGATGCCCCTAAGCCAGCGGTTTGGCCACCGGCAGCCACGCGCAAAACTCGGTGTGGCCCGGCCGCGAAGCTACTTCCAGGCGTCCATCGTGCTGCCTGATGATTCGCTGCGCAATATCGAGCCCCAGGCCTGAACCATCGCCGGCCTGCTTGGTGGTGTAAAAAGGCTCAAAAATGTGGGGCAACACTTCGGGCGGGATGCCGGACCCGTTGTCAACCAGAAACACGCGCACAAACTCTTCTTCCTGTCGGGTGCGTAGCGTGAGCTCGCCGCCTTCGGGGGGCAGCGCATCCACGGCGTTGTCAATCAGGTTGGTCCACACTTGGTTGAGGCTGCTGACTTGGCCCCGAATGGGCGGCAAATCAGGCGCGTAGTCGCGGGTGAGACGCACGTTTTTCTGGCGCAGCTGAAAGCCCAGCATGTTGAGCGTGCTGTCGAGCCCGGTAGTAACCGTCAGCATTTCAAATCCTCCCGCGCGGTCCATGTGGGAGTACGTCTTCACGTCGGCAACGAGCTTGCTGATGCGGGCCCCGGCCTCTTGCACGTCGTGCACCAACTGGAGCGTCGACTGCTGGCACTCCAGCCACGCGAAGGCGGCCGGGCGGGCGGCGGGCGGCAGCACCTCGGCCGCGGCCCCCAGAATGTCTTCCGTCAGGCCTGTTTCGAGCAAGCCAGGTGCCAAGCGGTAGGCGTCGGCCACGCCGTGGTCGGTGAGCCAGTCGGCTAGCTCGTCTTCGCGCTGCGACTGCTGCATGGGCGAGAGGTGCGGCGCGGGCTTCGCCGACTTTGCCACGGGCACAGCCAGCGCCGCGAACGAGCGCAACGCGGCGGGGTCCGAGCATTTTTCCAGCAAATCTTGGAGCAGTTGAGGCTTGACGGCTGCCCGCTGGGCCAACGCTTGCGCAGCGCGGGCAATAGCCGCCGCGGGATTGTTGAGTTCGTGGGCCAAGCCGGCCGAGAGTTTGCCTAGTGCGCGCAGCTTATCGTCGCGCTCCTGGTTGCGGACCTGGTCGCGGCTGCGGTCGTTCATCACGGCCACCAAGCGCTGGGTGAGTTCGGGGCTGGCCTGCTCCAGGGCGGGAAACTGGTCGCGGTGCAGATGGTAAAAAAGGGAGTCGCCCACGGCCACTGCTTGGCCGCCAATGACGCGCAACCGCGAGTAGGGCAGCACCCCCGTGACCTGCCCCGCTTCGACGCGAAAAACGGGGTCGCGCTGGGCGCCTTTCACCGCGTAGAACTGCACCCCGCCTCGGATGATGGCCGTCATCAGCTCGGCCGGGGAGCCGGGCTCAAACAGGACTTCGCCGTTGACCGCCGCGCGGGTGTGGCCGTGGTCGAGCAGCCACTGCAGTGTTGCCTCGGGCAGGTCGGCAAAAGCCGTGACAGTGGCGAGGTCGGCAGGGGTGAGGGTGGTCGTTTCGGACATAGGTGGAAAACCCCGCGAAGGGCTAAAAGTTGGAGGCCTGCCGGCCCGGCTGCGGCGTACCTTGCGCCCTCCGGAGCAGACGGGCCAGCCAAGCAAAAGCTTTAGTTACAAAGCAACTTTTTCGCGACGGCTGGCCTTATAATTCATTCCCAATAATTGAAGATAGCCGTTTCATGGCCAAAGCGAGAACTGTATTTTTTTGCCAATCCTGCGGTGCACAGTCGGCCAAGTGGATAGGCCGTTGCCCGGCCTGCGGCGAGTGGAACACCTACGTCGAAGAAGTCGTCCAGAAAGAAACCGTGGCCACCACCACGGGCCAGTGGAAACCCGCCAGCACCGTACCCGGCGGCAACTTGGCTAAGGCCGCGAAGTCGGTGCCGCTCAATAGCATTCTGGCCGAAGACGAACCCCGCATCCTCACGCCCGACGGCGAGTTGAACCGCGTGCTCGGTGGCGGCATCGTGCCGGGTTCTATCATCCTCATTGGCGGCGAGCCGGGCATTGGTAAGAGCACGCTCATGCTGCAAATCGCCCTCAGCCTGCGCCAGATGAAGGTGCTGTACGTGAGTGGCGAGGAAAGCGAAGCTCAGATAAAAATGCGGGCCGAGCGCCTGGCCGACGGCCAGCACCCCGGCTGCTACATCCTCACCGAAACCAATACCCAGAACATCTTCCGGCAGATTGACCAGGTGCAGCCCAACCTCCTCGTCATCGACTCCATCCAGACCATGCACTCTACGCTGGTTGAAAGTGGCGCCGGCAGCGTGAGTCAGGTGCGCGAGTGCACGGCCGAGTTCCTGAAATTTGCCAAGGAAACCAGCACACCGGTGCTGCTCATTGGCCACATCACCAAGGATGGCAGCATTGCCGGACCCAAAATCCTGGAGCACATGGTGGATACCGTGCTGCAGTTCGAGGGCGACCGGCACATGAGCTACCGCATCCTTCGCACCACCAAAAACCGCTTCGGCAGCACCTCCGAGCTGGGCATCTACGAGATGCAGGGCGACGGCCTGCGCCAGGTAAGCAACCCTTCCGAAATCCTGCTCTCGCAGCGCGGCGAAAGCCTGAGCGGCATGGCCATCGGGGCCACGCTGGAGGGCAACCGCCCGTTGCTGGTGGAAGTGCAGGCCCTTGTGACGCCCGCCACCTACGGCACCCCGCAGCGCAGCAGCACCGGCTTCGACGCCAAGCGGCTGCAAATGCTGCTGGCCGTGCTGGAGAAGCGCGCCGGCCTGCGCTTGGGCCAGCACGACGTGTTTCTGAACATCGCCGGTGGCCTGCGCCTCGACGACCCCGCCCTGGACATGGCCGTGTGCGCCGCCGTGGTTTCTTCGCTGAACGACGTGCCCATCCCCGGCAACGTGTGCCTCGCGGCCGAAGTCGGGCTGAGCGGCGAAATCCGGGCCGTGTCGCGCCTGGACCAGCGGTTGGCCGAAGCCGAAAAATTGGGCTTTCGGGAGATGTATGTTTCGCAGTTCAACGGCAAGGGATTGGACTTAGCGCGTTTCGGACTAAAAGTGCAAGCCGTAGCACGACTGGATGAGGTGCTAAATGGCCTGTTCGGGTAAGGCAAAACCATATTGATAATCAGTCGGTGATTGCTCAGACGGCTGCCAATTAACCTGAAGGCTTTGCTGACCCGCACAAAAATTAGTGGGTTGCCGATTAGGATTTTATAAACCAAAAAGCCGTATCTTCGGACTACTGATAGGCTTATCCCGTGAATTCATGGAGTAAGTTCAACAGTACACCTGTTTGTCTGGCCACTTGTTGGCGGCGCGGTCGGTTACCCGTCAACAGTTTTTTTGTGTTATGATAATATCCTTCATCACTTCCGCGCGTCGGCTCCTGAGCGCAGCGCTGCTGCTGGCTCCGGTGCTGGTGCACGGACAGGCTAAAACCACGACCACCGTGGTGGGCACCGCCAAGCGAGAAGCTGCCGCTCCGTTGGTCTCCCCCAACACGGCCGTGCTCACGGGTCGCGTCACGGGCCCAACCACCGACTCGGTGGCTGTGTCGGTACGGGAAAACCCGCTCGACCCCAAGGAAAAGCTCTTCCGTACGCGCCTCAACGACAAAGGAGAGTTTAAAATTGTGGTGCCCGTGACGGGACCCACGAAAGCCGACTTGGTATTTGGCGACGACGTGGCCCCGTTGTTCCTGGACCCGGGCACGGATATCGACGTGCGTTTTAAGGGAAACGACATGTCGGGCTCGTTGAAATTCAAGCCCAACGACGTGCCCACGGGCCTGGCCACCAAGCTGCGCAACCGCAACAACCTGACCGAGGAGCAGCGCCACCGCCAGCAAGCGGCCAACGCCAACAACTACTTGGTGGAAGCCGATGCCCAATTCGTAGAAAACGACGGTTTCCAGGTGCTGCCCGATAATATTCAGCTGTACGAAGCCCCGTTTCTGTCTTTCTTGGAGTACCGCCGCAAGCACGAATTCGAGTTTCTGGAAGACCACGCCGCCAAGCAGTCGTTCACTCAGGAGTTTTACAACTACGCCAAGGCCGAAGTGGTGTACGCCTACGCCAACGACCGGCTGACCTTTCAGGACCTGCGCGAGCAAGTGGTAAACACCGAAGGCCGCCTGAAAATGGCGCCCGATTACTACAACTTCCTCCGCGAGCCGGGCTTGCTCAACGAGCCCAATGCGGCGCAGAGCGAACTGTACCAGGAATTCCTGATTAACTACGTGCACTTTGCCGTGGCGCAGGAAAACCACCAGCGCTCCGACCCGGGTTTTTACCCCGCTTGCTACGCCTTGGCCAGCAAGAAGCTTACCGGGGCTATCCGTCCCATCATTTTGGGCCGGGTGCTGCAGGAGTCGTTTCGGTTTGGTCACGTGAAGCAGTCGGCGGCCATGCTGACCGATTTCCGCAACTACGACCCGAAGAGTCAGTACGCCCCCACGCTGCAGCAGGATTTCGACCAGCACAAGTCCTTTGCCATTGGCGCGCCTGCTCCCGACTTCAAGCTGCCCAGCGCCAACGGCGACACCGTGCGCCTGCGCGACTTCCAAGGCAAACTGGTGTACATCAACTTCTGGAAAACCACCAATGGCTTGAGCTTGCGCGACTTGGCGTACGCTCAGGAATTGATTCGCAAGTTTGAAGGCAAGAACATCGTCTTCGTCAGCATTGCCCTCGACGAGAACGAGCAGGCCTGGCGCCAGCTGGTGACCGTGAAAAAACTGCCCGGCGTGCACGTGCGCATTCCCGGCGGCGGCTTGCGCTCGGCAGTGGCGCAGGCTTATGCGCTGCAGGAGGTGCCCACCTACATGCTGGTGGGCGAAGACGGTACCTTCCTCAACACCAAGCCCAAACGGTTGAGTAGCCGGGCCGCCATCGACGAAATCAATCAGTCGTTTGGCAAGGCCAGTACCTACACCAGCGCCATCGATTTCCCGGCGACCAAGAAATAAGCACCTCCGCGGCTGCCCAGACGCAACCGAAGTAGCGCGAACTTTGTAGTCCGCGTCCCCACACTGCCGAACTTCCCCTCGGCACCGGGACGTGAGCCGCAAGTTCGCGCTACTGCTTTATCCTGCCGCCATGTCCGTGCTCACCGATAGCCTCAACGTCTTATCCAAGGCCACGCCCTTGCGTGTGTGGAACGCCACGCAAATCATCGGTTCCTACGTGCTGAGCAAGCTCACGGGCAAGGCGCGGCTGCGCGGGCTGCCCATGGCGCTGAGCTTTGAGCCTACTACGAGCTGCAACCTGCGCTGCCCGGAGTGCCCCAGCGGGCTGCGCTCCTTCACGCGGCCTACGGGCATGCTGCCGGCCGATTTGTTTAAGCGGACGATTGATGAAGTGGCCAGCCGGTTGTGGTACCTCATTTTCTACTTCCAGGGCGAACCGTATTTGCACCCGCAATTTTTGGAATTGGTGAAATACGCGGCCGCGAAAGGCATCTACACCGCCACCAGTACCAACGCCCACTACCTGACTGATGATAATGCCCGCAAGACGGTGGAAAGCGGCCTCGACCGCCTTATCATCTCGCTGGATGGCACCACGCAGGAGGTGTACCAGCAGTACCGCGTAGGCGGCAAACTGGAGAAGGTGCTGGAGGGCACCCGCAACGTGGTAAAATGGCGCAAGGAGCTGAAATCAAACACCCCGCGTATCATCTTCCAGTTCTTAGTGGTGCGCCCCAACGAGCACCAAATCGACGACGCCAAGCAGCTGGCCGAGGCGATGGGCGTGGACGACGTGTGGTTCAAAACGGCCCAGATTTACGACCATCAGCACGGCTCGCCGCTCATCCCGACCATCGACTACTACTCGCGCTACCAGAACAACCTGAACGGTACCTGGAGCCTGAAAAACAAGCTGGTGGACCACTGCTGGAAAATGTGGCACTCCTGCGTCATTACCTGGGACGGGCTGGTGGTGCCGTGCTGCTTCGACAAAGACGCGGAGTACCGCCAGGGAGACCTCAAAACCGAGACCTTCCGCCAGCTCTGGCGCGGCCCAAAGTACCAACAGTTCCGGGGCAGCCTGCTCAAAGGCCGCGACCAGATTGAGATGTGCCGCAACTGCTCGGAGGGCACCAAAGTGTGGGGGTAACGCTGCGATTAATAACGAATGGGGGAGGAAGAATTAACCGTTAGGCCATAATTCTTCCTCCCCCATTCGTTGTTGGCTTAGGCCAAAGGCACCTTACTTGTGGTCCTTCGTCAGATTTTTGCCATGGTCTTCCACTTTTGTGAAGAATTCTAGCGTGTCGGAATCGGCATAGACGTTGTAAGCCGAGGAAATAGTGCCCCGTACGCCGTCGTTAGCTTCGATGGCGTAGAGAATAGACGCATCATCGGGGTTGCTCTCTCCTTCGAAGCGGTAGAAATCCACAATGGTGATTTCGTCGGGCGCGTAGCTTTTGTCCGAGTCGGTGTTCATCGTTTGCAAGCGGCCATCCACGACGTAGAAGTCCTGAACGAAGCCGTCCTTGCGCAGTTTGTTTTCGACGTTCACAAGTGAGCGTTCTTCTTCTTTGTCCTGCATGGCGGTGGGGTGTTTGGTAAGGAAAGGCAAAGCGGCGGGGTGCTAACGCAGCCCGCCCCCGTCTCAGCTATACGGTGCCGAGGCGGGGGCGGGTTATGCGCTAAGCCAGAAAAAGCTGGCGGAGGTACGGAGGGCGTTAGCGCCGGGCTTGGGTGGCAGCGCGGGCTTCGATGGTGCGCTGCAGCTGGTCCACGTCGAGCGTGCCGCAAGCGCCGCCGCAGCCTTTGGCGCAGCCCGCCGCCGTCTTGCTGAAAAAGGCGCGATAGAAAATCCGGCCCACGTAAAACGCGGCCGCCACAAACAGCCCAGCAATCAGAAAATACTGGATTTCAACGGAGGTGAGGGCAAGCAGCATGCTGGGTAAACTCAGAAGGAAAAAGAAAAGTTTGCAGGCGCCCAACGCAACCTGCGTGTAGAAACGAGTGCCCCGACATTTCATTTCGGCTTGTCAGAAAAACCATCGGGCTAACGGGCCGAAATGAAATGTCGGGGTACTTGGGCTACGACCAGAACTCGCGAATGGTCCGTTGAATTTCGGGGTGCGTGTGCCCATTGCTGGCCACCACTTCGCGCCCAAAGAGCGGGTCGCCATCTTCTAGAAACTGGGTGACTTGCCCCCCGGCCTCGCGCACCAGTAAGATGCCCGCTGCTACGTCATAAGAATTGAGGTTGAACTCGAAAAAGGCCTCGCAGCGCCCGGCGGCTACATACGCCAGGTCCACGGCGGCCGAGCCCAGCCGGCGTACCCCGTGGCTGCGCGACATGAAGGCGCCCAGCAGTTGCAAGTACTGGCCCATCTTGCCAAAGTCCTTGTAAGGAAAGCCCGTGGCAATGAGCGAGCCGCTGAGTTCGGCCACGTCGGTGACGTGGATGGGAAGGTCGTTGCAAAAAGCCCCGCCGCCGCGCACGGCCCGGAAGCTCTCGTCGCGGTTCACCTCGTGCACCACACCCACCACCAGCTCGGCGCCCTGCAGCAGCGCCACGCTAATGGAATACACCGGCAAGCCGTGCACAAAGTTGGTGGTGCCGTCCAGTGGGTCAATTATCCACGTGAATTCTTCGCTTTGGGTGTCGGGGCCCGCGGTGCCTTCCTCGGTAATGAAGCCGGCTTCGGGCAGCAGTTGGCGCAGGCCGGCCACCAGCTTGCGCTCGGTTTCCTGGTCCACGTAGCTCACCAAATCGTGCAGGCCTTTGTGCTCAATTTTGGCGCGGTCGAAGGTGCTGGCTTCCTGGCGGATGAACTCGGCGGTGCGGCGGCACAGCGCGGCCAGGTCGAAGGAAAGTGGGGTAAAATCAGTGGGCATAAGTCGAGGTTAGAGCGCCGTAGAGACGCGACCCTTCGCGTCTTGGCGTTGAACGATGATTGTTGAATGGCGCGGACGCCGAGACGCGAAGGGTCGCGTCTCTACGGCGTTCGGGCACTGGTTGACACAGACCGACTGCGCCAGCCTTGCACAATGGCCACCAGCAAAAGCAGCAGGGCCAGCACCTGCGTGCCGCGGCCGATGAACTCGCCGTAGCGCGCGTAAAAGGTCACTTCGTCGTTGAGCTGCACGGTGGCGCGGCTGGCGGTGGGCACCCACGCCGGCTCGCGCTGGGTGATTTCGCCTTTTTGGTTGATGAAGCCGGTGAAGCCCGTGTTGGCCGAGCGGGCCAGGTCGCGGCGCGTCTCGATGCAGCGCAGCTGGCCGTAGCTCAGCAGCTGCCGGTAGCCGGGCGAGTCGTGCCACCACGCGTCGTTGGTGATGAGGCCCAGGAGCGTGGCGCCGTTGCGGGCGTATTCGCCCACAAAATCACCGTAGATGGACTCGTAGCAGATGACCGGCGCCAAACGCAGCGCCGGGGCATTGGCGGGCGCGGGGTACACGGTGCGCTCGGCTTGGCTGCCCACGCTGCCCACCGTGCCGCCGAGGTCAATGTGGGAAATGACGGAGGCCAGCACGGGCGGAATTTTCTCTACGCCGGGCACGAGGCGCGACTTGTGGTAGAAGGCAATGGGCGCCGTGGCCGAAGCGAAATAAGCGCCGGTGTTGAAGATGTCGTAGTAGCCCAGGTCGTCGCGGTAGCGGGCAGTTTCGCTGGCGGCTTCCTTGTTGGGGTAAGAGCTAATGGTGGTGATGCCGGTGAGCAGCGTCACGCCCGGGTGCCGGGCCAGCCATTCGCGGATGCGCCGGATTTTGGGGTTGCTGTCAATCGTGTTTTCCCAGTACGACTCTTCCAGCGCCGTTTCGGGCCAGAGCACGAGGCGGGTTTGGGGCGTCAACTTTTGCTCGGACAGCGCCAGGAGGCGCGTGAGCTGCTCGTCGTAGGGCACAAACTTGGCGCCACCCTCAAACTTCTCCACGTAGGGGTCGAGGTTGGGCTGCACCACAACCACTTCAGCCTGAGTGCCTTTTTCCTGGTAAGCAGCCCCAATGACGTAGGAGAGCAGAATGGGCAGGATGATGGTCAGCACGGGCCAGGCAAACGGCGCGCGCGACCTCCAGGGCCGGGCAATAATGGGCGCCGGCCGCATTTCTGCGGGGTGTGCGCCGTGGCCTTCGGTAGCTGGGCCGCTAGAGGAACTGCGCTTGAGCAGCTCTTGGAAAAACAGCAAGTTCACTGCCCACACCCACACCGAGCCGCCCAGAAAGCCCGTGTATTCATACCACTGCACCCACTGCGGCGCGGGCGCGAAGCCGTTGCCGAGCGTGAGCCACGGCCACGTCAGGTCCCAGGTGAGGTGCAATTGCTCGAAGGCAATCCAGAACACCGGCAGCGACAGGTAGCCAATGCGGTTGCCCAGGCGCTTCCTGGTTTGGCGAAACGCCATGAGCGGCAGGCACATAAACAGCGCGTTCAGCACCACGGCGGCAATGCCAGCCATGCTCGCGTAACTCACCCACCACGTGGTGAGGGCGTTCCAGAGCACCAAAAACAAGTACGTGTAGCCGAATACCGTGCGCTTGCGGGCACCGGCCAGGGTGAGCTTGCGCTCCATGAGCAAGTAAGGCACCCACCCGATGAACAGCAGCGGCACGAGCCACGCGGTGGGGTGCGGCGCCCAGCCGCCCCAGAGCAGGAGCGCGCTCAGCACGGCCAGCACCGCGGGGCGCAGGCGGCTAGTCTTCGCCTTCGGCGTCATCGTCGTCGGCGCGACGGGTTCGGTCTTCGCGGCCGGGGCGGGGCTCGCGGGCGGGCGGGGCAAGATTTCCTTCGACGACAACGACAATTTCTCCTTTGATGGTGGGGCGAGCGGCAAAATCGGCTTCCAGACTAGCCAGCGTCCCGGTTATGGTTTCTTCGAACAATTTGGTCAATTCGCGGCTGACCGAGGCTGGCCGCGAGGGGCCCAGCACTTCGGCCAGTTGGCCCAACGTTTTGACGATGCGGTGCGGCGACTCATAAAAAATCATGGTCCGGGTTTCCGTGGCCAGTTGCAACAGGCGCGTTTGCCGGCCCTTCTTCACGGGCAAAAACCCTTCAAAAGTGAACCGCTCGGCGCCAAACCCGGACTTGAGCAAGGCCGGCACAAAGGCCGTGGCGCCCGGCAGGCACTCCACGCCCAAGCCCCGCGCCAGGCACTCGCGCACCAACAAAAATCCGGGGTCGGAAATTCCGGGCGTGCCGGCATCGGAGATGAGGGCCATGATTTCCCCCGCCGCCAACCGCTCGAGCAGCCGGGGCACTTGCTGGTGCTCGTTGTGCAAGTGGTAGGAGAGGAGCGGCTTTTTCAGGCCGAGGTGCTGCATGAGGCGGCCGCTGGTGCGGGTGTCTTCGCAGAGCACCGTGCCCACTTCGCCCAGCACGCGAATGGCGCGCAGGGTGATGTCTTCCAGATTGCCAATGGGCGTGGGTACGAGGTACAGAACCGTGGTGGGCATGGCGCAAAGGTAGCCCGACGGCGCTACAGCGACTCCAGCAACTGGCGCAGCGCCGGAGCCGACAGTCCACCAGTTTCTTTACTTACCAAGGCCCCGCGCTTGTCGTAGCCGTAGGTGACGGGCCGAACGTTGACGCCGGGCAGCGGCTCGCGCACCCGTAGGTAGGTAAAGGTGTAGGCATGCTTGGCCCGAAAAGCCCGAATTTTGCCGGCAGGCTCGTCGGACACCATGAGGAAAACCACGCCGGCGCCCGCTTGCTTTTTGGCTTGCTCGAACAAGGGAAATTCTTCCACGCAGGGCGCGCACCACGTAGCCCAGTAGTTGACCACCACGGGCCGCCCGGCAAACTGAGCCGTCGCTACCGGCCGCCCATCCAAGTCAACCAAGGGCATGTCGGCCAGCTGAACGTTGGGTTGGCGAAGAACCAGCAAGTAAAAAGCGCCTGCCAAACCCAGCGGCAGCAAGAGCCCTAGCAAGTAGCCGCGCCAAAAGAAGGGCTTGTTCACGAAATGAAAGAGGGAAAAGGCGGAGTAGAAAGCGCCGCGTGCGAGACGGTCCAGTTCGTAGTGGCGATAATGATGGCCACCACCACGAGAAAGGCGCTGAGCAAGCCGGCCGCCAGTCCAAGAAGAAAGCTGCTGATTTTGCCCATGTTGGGTAAAGGCTACTACAACAAAAAAGTGTTGGCTGGACGCAACGTGCTGGTCGGCATTACGAAAGCGTCGCGTACCGCGCCGCCACGGCATCAATGGCTTCGGCTAGGCGGCGGTCGCGCTTGGTCACGGTATTGCCGGCGTCGTGGGTGCGCAGGCGGAATTCCACGGCGTTGTACTCGTTGCTGAACCAGGGGTGGTGGTCCAGGCGCTCGGCTTCGGCGGCCACGTCGGTCAGGAAGGCAAAGGCCGTTTTGAAATCAGCGAAGCGAAAGCTGCGCCGGAGGCTGTTGTCGGTTTCGGTCCACATGAGATTAGGGTGAGAGAGAATGAGGGTAGTAGGGGAGGAGGGCAACCCAAAAGCCTGAACCAAAGTACACCTTTCCTACGCCACTTCCCACCTGCCTACCCCCATCCCCTCATACCCTAAAAAATGGCCATCGACCCCAACAACCGCCCCATTCGCGTCATCAACGACGACACCACCAACGAAGAGATGGAGGCCGGCCACCACATTCCCAACGCCGACCCGCCCAAAAACGAGGAAGCCCGCGGCGGCTTCGGCAACCGCGACGGCAAAGAAGGCTTTGGCACCGACAGCGCCAACGGCGACACCGCCATCTCGGTGAACGCCAACGCCGACCGCCTCAGCGGGGGCTTGGTGCCCGACAACATCCGCACCCCGGACGGTTTGCTGGCCGACCGTCCCAACCAGGACATGCCGGCCGAAGACGAATTGACCGGCTCCATTACGCCTAGCGGCCAGCCAGTTGACGAACTCGACCTGCACGACCGCCGGCCGGGCGTCGACGAAATGCTCAACCCCAACTCGCGCGTGGGCATGGGCCAAATGGAGCCCCGCCCCATCCAGCCCATCACCGGCACCGACACCAACGCCGAACTCAACGACCCCAACGCGACCGACACGGCCATCGACCAGTAGGCCGTGCTTCCTTCGATTTTCCTTCCTTTCCACATTAAAATTCTCCAGCCATGCCTTACAAGAGCAATAACACCAACCAGCAATCCAGTGAAAATCACGGCGCTCCGGCCGGCGAAGGGCTGCCCAAAGGCACCGGCGACCTGCCCGTGAACAACCTGGACGAGGCCACCGAGGCCCGCTTGGAGCAGGAGGCGCTCGACGCCGGCCTGCGCCACCCCAACCGCAACCTCGACAAGCCCGAACTCGACAAGCCATCTTACGGGGGCGGCCACTAGGCCGTGCCCTAAGTGCCCAAAACAAAGCGTCATGCTTCCTCACCCGGGGGCATGACGCTTTGTTTTGTGCGCTTACCCTCTCACGTTTTCGCTTGTGCGTTACGCCACCACCGACCTGCACGGCTGCCTGCACACGTTCCGCTACCTGGTGGAAGAGGAGCTGCGCCTCACGCGCCAAGACGAATTGTACCTCCTGGGCGACTACGTCAACAAAGGCCCCGACAGCCGCGGGGTGCTCGACTACCTGATGCAGTTGCAGGCCGGCGGCTACCAGGTGCGTTGCCTGCGGGGCAACCACGACCAGGCCCTGCTCGACGCCGCCCGCAAGCGCTGGCGTTGGGACTGGCTGGGCCCGCGGGGCCGCTTGCCCACCTTGCGCAGCTTCGGCGTGGGCCGCCTCTGCGACATCCCGGCGCTTTATTTAGACTGGCTGGCCGCGCTCCCTTACGAGATTGAGCTGCCGGATTTTGTGCTGGTGCACGCGGGTTTCAACTTCGCCCTGCCGCCCACCGAGATGCGGCAGGACCACGCCAGCATGCTCAACACCAAGAAGTTTGTCTTCGACCCGGCACGGCTCGGCGGCAAGCGGCTCCTGCATGGCCACGTGCCCACCCCCACCGCTCAGGTACGCACCAAAGCCGCCGCGCGCCCTGGTTCGCTAGGCCTCGACACGGGATGTGTGTATCGGCACAACGCCGACCTGGCCCACCTCACGGCCCTCAACCTGGACACT
The DNA here is from genome assembly GCF_036388155.1 of Hymenobacter sp. Classification (NCBI taxonomy): domain Bacteria; kingdom Pseudomonadati; phylum Bacteroidota; class Cytophagia; order Cytophagales; family Hymenobacteraceae; genus Hymenobacter; species Hymenobacter sp. The sequence continues at coordinate 44,007 of NZ_DASVSI010000103.1, forward strand.
TGGGAACTCTCCTTCGTGGCCAACCGCGAGCCCGCTTACACCATCGGCAAGCGGTAGCGTAACCCCATTATTGGCAAGCAAGCCTGCACCCAGCCCAGCCATTGCAGTGGTTGGGCTGGGTGTTGTATTTTATAAATATTTTGACGTGCTAGATATAGACGCCGAGACATGATGTTTATAATTTTTAGATTGATGTTATTGATATAATCATAATAAACGAGTTTGCTGCATTGCTGTAGTGTTACGAATAAACCATCACTAGTGGATTTCCTAAAACCGGCTGATTTTTCAGGATTTTGAAAATTTATTTGAATTATAAGCAGTTTAGCATAGGACTCCATAAACAAAGTGTGCTGAAAATTGCACAATGCCTGTTGCTGGTTGTGTGCGGGGTTGCATTGCATAAAAGAGGTGCATAGGTTTGATAAATGCTATTTGAGTCATTGTCTTTAGACTGCGCTGGCCTCGCGCTGGCCTGAGAAGATGATACTCAAAATAGAATTATTCGGTTCCAAGACTTGCTCGTATACCTTCTGACCGGGTTGAGCCGCGCTTCTGGACATCGGTAAGCCAACCTGTATAACCTCTCACTCAATTCAATCTGCCACATGAAACACATATTTCAACCTTCGTACTTCTCCAGCGCCTTGCCAGCCCAACCGTGGTGGCGGCGCCGGGGCTGGCAAAAGGTGGGAGCGTTAATGGGCCTGGGGTTGCTGCTGGTCGGCCCGGCCCAGGCCCAGGTCATTCTCAAAGTAGGAATAGGCGTGGGAGCTACGCATGCCACCATCGGAGCGGCGCTGGCGGCAGTGCCTTCGCCACTAACCCAGCCGGTTGAAATTGAGTTGCTGAACGCCAGCTATTTCGAAGACGTGCTCATCACCCGCAGGGGCACGGCCACCAACACGCTCACCATTCGGCCAGCAAGCGGCGTGAGCCCCGTGCTCACGGGCACGCTCACTTTCGGGGCCGGCAGTGCTTACGTGAAAGTGAGCGGCAACAACGGCAGCACTCCCCGGGCCCTCACCTTGCGGCAGCCCAGCGTGCTGAAGCCAACGGTGCAGTTTGTAGGGGATGCCTCGCACAACGAGGTGCGCGAAACGCTGGTGCTGGGCTCCAATAACTCGCTCATAGGCGGCGTGGTGGTGGTGGGCAACGGCGCCAGCACCGGCAACGATAACAACACCATTGCCCAAAGCTTCATCGGCAACGCCGACCCGGCGGTGCTGCCCGCCAACCTAGTGTACGCCGCCAGCGCCAGCGGTGTCAACGACGATTTTAGCCTGACCAACAACCAGCTCTTTAATTTCAGCCGCGCCGGCCTGCTGGTGACCGTGGGCAACGGCAACCGCTGGAACATCAGCGGCAACAGCTTCTATTACAACGCGGCCGCCGTGCCGCTCACGGCCCAAACGGCCATCGACTTCCGGCCCGGTATTACGGCCAACGACGTGACGGTGGCCAACAACTTCATTGGCGGGCGGGGCCCCGAAACCGTGGGCGGCTTGTGGGAAAACGCCGGCATCCAGACCTTTCGCGGCATCGCCATGAGCGTCGGCACCAGCGCTTCCCTCACCAACGAGGTGAGCGGCAACGTGGTGAGCGGCGTGAGCCTGACCGGCGTGAGCTCTGCGGCCCTCATTGCGCTGGACGTAGACGCCGGCCGCAACGAACTGACCGACAACACGGTTTCTAACGTGTCGAATAACGGCACCAGCGGCGTAAACAGCCTGGTGAGCCGCGCTACCGCCACCGTGCTGAACTCCTTCTCCGTGAGCAGCGGCCAGCTGATGGTGGTGGAAGACGGCCTGACCGTGGTGAAAGGCAGCCTCACCAACGACGGTATTCTCAACCACACCGGCGGCGACATGCTCATCGAGGGGGACTTCAACAACACGGGCACCTTTGCCCAAACCCTGGGCGACATAGAAATCAAGGGCGACATGAACAATTCGGGCGTGTTCAGCTGCACCACGGGCAAGGTGAAATTGACCGGCAACGGCCCGCAAAAGGTAAGCGGCGGCCTCTACTTCAACTTGGAAGTGAACGGCGCGGGCACCAAAACCTTCACCGGCGATGCCGTGGTGTACAGCAACGTGCAAATGCTGAACGGCATCCTCGCCACCGGCCGGTACCGCATCAAGCTCGACCGCCTGGCCAACCTGAACGAAACCAACGCCAGCTACGTGCTGGGCAAGGTGGAAGTGGAGCGCACCCCCGTGGTGGGCACCGTGGAAGAATTTGGCGGCGTGGGCCTGGAGTTGCTCTCCATGGTGGGGTCGCTGCTGCCGGGGAGCACCTTGGTGACGCGGGTAACCGGCACGACCCCCACCGGCGCCGGCACGAGCCGCGGCATCTCGCGCTACTTCGACATCGACGCCACCAACAGCGCCAGCCTCAACCTGAGCATGACCATTCGCTACCTGCCGCATGAGCTGAACGGCATTGCCCCCGCCAACCTGCGCTTCTTCCGGTCGACGAACCTGGGCATGAGCTGGCAAAACCGAGGCGTAACGGCCTCCGGCACCAACTTCGCCTCGCTGGCCGCCGTGAGCGTGCTGGCGGGCGGCGCTACCACGGCCTCGCGCTGGACCCTGGGCGACGTGACGGCCCCGCTGCCCGTGGGCCTCACCGCCTTCCGCGCCGAGCGCCAAAGCCGCAACGCCGTGCTCACCTGGGCCACCGCCTCGGAGCTGGACAGCCGCGGGTTTGGCGTGGAGGTATCGCTCGACGGCAAGACCTTCCGCGAGATTGGGTTTGTGGCCCCGGAGGGCAGCGGCACCAGCACGGCGGCCCGGAGCTACCGCTTCGTGGACGCGGCCGAGGGCAAAGCTGGCTTGCGCTACTACCGCCTGCGCCAGGAAGACCTAAACGGCAAAACGGCCTACTACGGCCCCGAAGTGCTCAACTTCAACGCTGCGCCGGTTTCGCTGGCCGCCTACCCCACGCAGTTTGCCGCGGAGCTGACCGTGGCCCTCACGAGCCCCACCGCCACCACCGCCACCCTGCGCCTGGTGGACGCCGTGGGCCGCGAAGTGTGGCACCGGGAGCAGGCCGTAGTGCCGGGCGCGGCCCCGCTGCGCGTGCAGCTCACCTGCGCCGCCGGCACTTACACCCTCACGGCCACCGTGGCCGGCCAGGTGCTGCGCCAGCGCGTGGTGAAAGACTGAGGCGAGCGCCGCGCTAAGCGCCCGCGCCGCCTATTTCGAAGCCCCGACTGCGATGGCAGTCGGGGCTTTTTGCGTTGAGGGGCGTAACAAAAGGCAATTGTGTAGACGATATTACATATAGTGGCTTTTTCAAGAAAGCAATGCCGCCCAGATTGGCAGACAAAAGGAGTCTCAGAGCCAGCATTGACTCTTTTTACTCCAGCAATTAGGGCCGTAGTGAACTGCCCAGGGCCAAAACCGCATGTCGCAATTGAGGCCGCAGTGTCCTTTTAGCGGCGGTTGGAATGGCTGAGATTTACAGCACGATGAATGTCGTTATCTTGAACAACACTCCATCTTCTTTACGCTAGAGAATATCCGCTCATGCCCCGCAAGCTCCTGCTCTACGCCGCCCTGCTCACGCTCACTCAGTGCAGCAAGTGCAAGGACGACCCCCGTCCCCGCGACCCGGCCGCCCAACTCCCGCCCGCCACCCAGACCGGCGCGGGCACCTTCGGCTGCCTCGTCAACGGGCAGGCATACACGCCGAAAGGCAGTAACGGTATGAGTAATTTCTATGTCTCTTACAACCCAACTTTTAGAGGTGGTGCTTTTGGCATCGAAACTTATCGGGTAGAAAACAAAGACCTTACTAGGTATTTGAATACTGATGCTGCTCCAGTCAATTCTGTGGGCAGCTATTCACTGAATTTGGGAGCGGGGGTGGGAGAAGTACTTTATTCTAGTGGAGAAGGGGCACTCTGTGGATTTATGTATGACAGCCGCGATATGACTTATAGAAAAGCGACCTTAATCATTACACGATTTGATAAAAGTAACCGGATAGTAGCCGGAACTTTTGACGCGGTTATTGCCCGCACTGGCTGCGACACGCTCAAGATTACGCAAGGGCGCTTCGACGCCAAGTTTTAGCTCATCATCGTTTGCTGCCCACAAAAAAACCGGGTTGCGCACACTTCATGCGCCGCTCCTGCTTGTAGATGCAAAATCAACGGCCGAGTTTTCTGCGCCTGCATCGGCGGTTCGTCTAAGTAGACATGCCGCAGGTGGCCGTTCATCTCCGGGGTGAACACCGCTTACTCCTTACTTCCCCTCCAGCACCCCCGCGGCTATGGCCCGCTGCGCCGAGGTGCGGTAGAGGTTCAGTGAGTCGGCGGCCACAGCCAGCAGCGCGGCGCGGGCGGGAGCCAGCTCATTGGCCTGCCAGTGGGCCATGCCCAGGTGGTAGCGGGCGCGGCGGGCCAGCTCGCCCGCAACGGTGTCCTCGCTCACGCGGCGTAGGTAGAGCTGAGCGGCCGTGCCCTGGCCCTGGCGCAGCAGCATGAGGCCGCGCAGATACAGCAGCGTGTCGGCGCCTACGCTGGCGGCCGACACCCGCCCCAGCGAGTGCAGCGCCGCCGGGTAGTGCCCGGACTGGTACTGGTCGAGGGCTTCGGAGAGCAGCGGCCGGCTGTGCAGCAAGCCGGTGGTCACGGCCGGGCCGGGGTCGGGCTGGTAGTACGCTTCCCAACTGCGGGCAGGCCGGGTCGGGCCGGGGCGGCTGAAGTACCAGGCGCCCACGCCCATGGCAACCAGCAGCACTGCGCCCAGCACGCCCAGCGTCATCCAGCGTCGCTGGCGCTGCTGAGTCAGCCGTTCGGTGCGGGCCAGGGCGTCGCCCCGCTCGTTCATGCGCTCGTCGAGGGCTTGCAGGCGCAGGCGCAAGGTGTTGTGCCCCGCCGCCCAGCGCAGGTCGGCCGTGAGCTGTTCGTAGGCCGCGTGGGCTTCGGCCAGGGCCTCGTCTTGCTCCAGGCGCAGCTCAAACGCTTCTTGCTCGGCGGGCGTCATCTGGCCGTCGGCGAAGCGTTCTAACTCGTCAAAATGAGGGCGCAGGTCCATTTTTAGGGCAAGAGGGGGTGGGGGTGTGAGGGTAGGAGGGTAGGGGGGTAGGCGGGGAGAGGCGGGGAGAGGGGAGAAGCAAGTGGAAAAAACCTCCTGCCCTCCTACCCTCACACCCTCCTACCCTCACACCCTCCTACCCTAGTTTTTCAGCAGTTCGTAAAGTTTGCGCAGGCAGGCGCTTTTCTGGAGGCGGGCCACCGTGGCGTTGGGGAAACCCATTTTGCCGCCCATTTTTTCGAAGTGGTAGCCGCGGAAGTAAAAGTAGGTCAGCACCTGCTGGCAGTCGCTGCCGAGCTGGTTGAACTGCGTCAGGAGGCGCTGGCGGCGGCTGGCTTCGGCGGCGGGCAGGGGCACGTGGGCGGGCACCTGCGCGGCCATGCGCTGCTGGGCCATGCCGTAGAGGTAGGCGCGCAGGTCCTCGGGCAGCTTGGTGATGCGGCCGTCGGCCACTTGGTCATAAAAGTCGAGCAGCGTGTCCTGGAGCAGCTCGTGGGCCTGGGGCGGGGCGAGCTGGTGCTGGCGCTGGGCCCAGCGTGCAAACAAATGCCGGCTGCGCTGGTAAAAGTCAATCAGAAATTTCTGATTGCCGACGCGCAGTTGGGTAAGGGTTTCGGCGAGTGGCGCTGACATTGAAGGGAGCAAAGGCAGCAGCAAGTAACAACGGAAACCGTTATCGGATGATATGCGGATTGGTTGATGTGGTGATGTGCCGATTGGTCGATGAAATAATGGCGCGCGGTTCTATTCTATCAGTTTTCATTCTGTTTACTTCTGCACATTACCCCATCGCCGCATCGGCACATCACCACATCAAGCAATCAGCACATCAAGCAATCACCTCATTACCCATCCCGCCTTACCTTTACACCCATGCAAACAGCCGCCCCCGCTCGCCTTCTCGATACCGCCGTTTTCGACCTCATTGCCCAGGAGAAAACCCGCCAAACCCACGGAATTGAGCTCATTGCCTCCGAAAATTACGTTTCGGAACAGGTGATGGCCGCCCAAGGCTCCGTGCTTACCAACAAGTACGCCGAGGGCCTGCCCGGCAAGCGCTACTACGGCGGCTGCGAAATCGTGGACCAGGTAGAGCAATTGGCCATCGACCGCGTGAAGGAATTGTTCGGCGTGGCCTGGGCCAACGTGCAGCCCCACTCCGGCGCCCAAGCCAACGCCGCCGTGTTCCTGGCCTGCCTCAAGCCCGGCGACAAAATCCTGGGTTTCGACCTCAGCCACGGCGGCCACCTCACCCACGGCTCGCCCGTCAACTTTTCGGGCAAATACTTTGTGCCCAGCTTCTACGGCGTCGAAAAAGAAACCGGCCTCATCGATTGGGACAAGGTAAAAGAAACCGCCCGCCGCGAACGCCCCAAGATGATTATCTGCGGGGCCTCGGCCTACTCGCGCGACTGGAATTACGCCGCCCTGCGCGAAGCCGCCGACGAAGTGGGCGCCCTGCTGCTGGCCGACATCTCGCACCCCTCGGCCCTCATCGCCACCGGCCTGCTCAACTCGCCCTTCGAGCACTGCCACGTTGTGACCACCACCACCCACAAAACCCTGCGCGGCCCCCGCGGCGGCCTCATCATGTTGGGCCAGGATTTCGACAACCCCTTCGGCCTGAAAACCCCCAAAGGCGACATCCGTCCCATGTCGGCGGTGCTCGACGGGGCCGTGTTTCCCGGCACCCAGGGCGGGCCGCTCGAGCACGTCATTGCCGCCAAGGCCGTGGCCTTTGGCGAGGCGCTGACCGACGACTTCCAGACCTACACCCGGCAGGTGGCGCGCAACGCGCAGGCGCTGGCGGCTGGCTTCGTGGGCCTGGGCTACGACATCATTTCGGGCGGCACCGACAACCACCTCATGCTGATTGACCTGCGCTCGAAAGGCCTCAGCGGCAAGCTGGCCGAAAACACGCTGGTGCGGGCCGACATCACCATCAACAAAAACATGGTGCCCTTTGACGACAAGTCGCCCTTCGTGACCAGCGGCATCCGCATTGGCTCGGCCGCCGTAACTACCCGCGGATTGGGCGAGTCGGACATGGCCCGCATTGTGGAGCTGATTGACGAAACCCTCACCCACCACGACAACGACACCCGCATTGGGCAGGTGCGCCAGCGCGTAAACGCCTGGCTGCAGGACTACCCGCTGTTTGCGTAGCCAATGGATGAATGGGCGAATGGGTGAATGGGTGAATGGATGAATGGCAGCAAACGCGGTGGCTTCGGCCCCGGCAGCTTGTTCCTTCGTACATCCCCCTCGTTCACCCATTCGCCCATTTACCCATTCACCCATTCACCTATTGCTTTCCGTGCAACCTCAACAACCAAACAAACAGCTGGGCGAACAGCACGAAATGTCCTTCATCGACCACCTGGAGGCGTTGCGCTGGCACGTCATTCGGGCGGCTATTTCGGTGGTGGTGTTCGCCACCGGGGCGTTTTTCGCCAAAGAATTTATCTTTCATGACCTGATTCTCGGGCCGTCGCGCAACGATTTCTGGACCTACCAGGCGCTGTGCCGCCTGGGCCAAGCCATGGGGTCGACGGAGCCCTGCTCGAACAGCGTCAACTTCGTGATTCAGAACCGGGAAATGAGCGGGCAGCTGGCCATGCACATCAGCACCTCGTTCATGGTGGGCATCGTGCTGGCGTTTCCTTACCTGTTTTGGGAGCTGTGGCGCTTTGTGAAGCCCGGCCTATACCCGCACGAGCGCAAAAATTCGCAGGGAGCCGTGTTCTTCGTGTCGGTGCTCTTCATCCTGGGGCTGTTGTTTGGCTATTACATCGCGGCCCCGCTCAGCATCAACTTTCTGGCTTCCTACACGGTGGACCCCACCATCGAAAACCAGATTGACATGCAGAGCTACATCTCCACGCTCACCACGATGACCATGTCCTGCGCTTTTGTGTTTGAGTTGCCCATGATAGTCTTCTTCTTGGCCAAAGCCGGGTTGATTACGCCCGAAATCATGCAGGTGTACCGCAAGCACGCCATCGTGGTCATTTTGATTTTGGCAGCCGTCATCACCCCGCCCGACATCACCGCCCAAATCATCGTCACCATTCCCATTCTGGTGCTTTACGAGCTGAGCATCAACATTGCCCGCGCGGTGCGCCGCGGCGACACGGCCCGCCTCAACGCCACCCTGGCCCGCGAGCAAAACAGCGCCCAATAACCCCGCCCGTATGAAAATTGCCCTTGGCTCGGACCACGCCGGTTACACGCAAAAGGAAATGCTCCGCACCTGGCTCAGCGGCCAGGGCCACGACGTGCAGGACTTCGGCACCCACTCGCCCGACTCGATGGATTACCCCGACGTGGCCCATCCGCTGTCGGCCGCAGTAGCCGCGGGGGCGTTCGAACAAGGCATCCTGCTGTGCGGCTCGGCCAACGGGGTGTGCATCACGGCCAACAAGCACGCGGGGGTGCGTGCGGCCATTGCCTGGCTGCCCGAATTGGCGGCGCTGGCGCGGCAGCACAACAACGCCAACGTGCTGTGCGTGCCAGCCCGGTACGTGAGCGGGGAGCAAGCCCAGGAAATTGTATCAATATTTTTGGAAACCGATTTCGAAGGCGGGCGTCATCAGCAGCGCGTGGCCAAAATTAATTGCTGAACGCCGTTTGAGGTGGTTTTGGGTTGCCTGGCTGAGTGAGCTGCCGCAAAAAGCGCTATTTTTGAAATAGTACTAAAGCGTGAAAATTGGCTGAACAGTGCTTATCTTTGGCAAGCATGAAACAGCCTATTGTGAAGCGGCCTGGGGTATTGCTTTTCTGGCTGCTTGCCATGGGCTTCGCGTGCGCAGTTGCCGGGCCGCTGAGTGCTGCTCCCACCCCCTCAGCCGAAACGGAGCTGCTGCGCCAAAAGCTGGCCACACGGCTAGCCGACACCACCCGCTTGCGCCTGCTCAACGCCCTGTGCTTTGCCTTGCACACCGAGCAGCCGGCCCGGGCCTTGCCCTACGGAGAGGCCGCCGTGGCCCTGGCCCGCACCCTGCCCGCCGAGCAAGACGAACGGTTGCTGCCCAGCTTGTTGACTTTGGCCAGCTGCTACGCCAACTTGTCGAACGGGCCGGTGGCCCTCACCTTGCTCTCCGAAGCCCAGGCCGTGGCCCGGCGCCTCGATGATTTCGACGCCCTGACGCGCGCCTACACCGCCCAGGGCAGCGTGTACCACGAGCGGGGCGACTCTGCCACGGCTTGGCGGCACTACCAACGCGCCCTGCGCCTGTTGTCGCTGTCGCGCGCGCGCGTGCTGCCCCGCACCCGCATGCGGCTGCTGGGCAACGTCGGGAGCTTGTTCTATTACCGGCAGCAGTACCCGCAGGCCATGCATTTCGACTCGTTGGCCCTGGCCCTGGCCCGGCGCGAAGGCGACTCGACGGCGCAGTCCAACTACCTGTCCAGCCTGGCCACCTACCAAATGCAAGTGGGCCGCCTGCCCCGGGTGAAGCGCCTGCTGACCCAGGCCCTGGCCATCAGCCGGCGCCAGAACGCCGTGCGCAACCAGGCCAACCAGCTCATCATGTTTGCGATGTACTACATCCAGACTGGTGAGACAGAGCGTGCCGAGGGCGCGGCCCTCGAGGCCCTGCGCCTGGCCCGGCAAAGCGACTACCTGGAGCGCGTGCTCGACGCCTATAGCATTTTGGCGGCCGAAGCCGCCGAGCACCGAAAGTATCAGCAGGCCTACGAATGGAACCAGCGCTATGTGGAGCTGAACGACACGCTCAACAACCGCCAGACCATGCAGACGCTGGCCACGGCCCAAGTGGGCTACGAAACCCAGGAGCGCGCCCGCCGCCTGCGCCAGCTCACGGAGCAGCGCGACGAACAGCTCTGGCACAGCCGGTTGCTGGGCGGGGTGGTGGCGGTGCTGGCGCTGGGCCTCGCGGTGTCGGCGTACCTGTACCGCAACCTGCGCCGCAACCGCTCGGCCCTCGCCGCCAACAACCGCGCCCTGGAAAAAGCCTCGGCAGAGCTGCGGAGCGTGGCCGTGTTCAAAGACAAGCTGTACGCCATTGTGGCCCACGACCTGCGCGGGCCCGTCACGGCTTTCGCGGGGGTAACAGGCCTGATTGACACGTACATCGCCAAAAACGACCAGGCCGGCCTGGCCCGCCTGCCGGCGCTGGTGCGCCAGGCCGCCGACAGCCTCAACCACCTGCTCGACAACGTGCTGAACTGGGCCGTGAGCCAAACGGGGGAGCTGGAGTGCCGGCCCGCGCCGCTGCTGGTATCGGAGCTGTTTGCCGAGTGCCAGGCGCTTTACCAAACCACGGCCGCTGCCAGCTGGCAGCACATCACCATGGCCGCCCCGGAGGGCCTGCGCCTGATGGCCGACCGCAACATGGCGCGCACCATTTTGCGCAACCTGGTGGGCAATGCGCTCAAATTTATGCCCACCGGCGGCCACGTGCACCTAGAAGCGGCGCTCGACCCCGACGACCTGCAAATGGTGCTGCTCAGCTGCACCGACACCGGCCCGGGCATGAGCGCGGCCACCGTTGCGGCCCTCACCAGCGGCCCGGCCCTGCCCGAGCCTACCCCGACGCCGCACGCCACGGGCTTGGGCCTGGGCCTGTCGCTAAGCCGGGCGTTTGTGCACCGCCACGGCGGCACCCTAGTCATCCAAAGCCGCCCCGGCGCCGGCACTAACGTGACGGTGAGCCTGCCGGCGGCGAAGTAGTGGATTGGTGAGGTGGTGAAATAGTGAGATGGTGAGTGGCGAGCTTGACGTTCTAGCTGCGCGATTCGTGCCAAAAAGAACGTCAAACTCGCCACTCACCATCTCACTATTTCACCACCTCACCACCTCACCATATCACCACGCGGGTTGAGTCGGGCCGGTAGAGTTTTTGGCCGGGCTTGACGCCGAAGGCTTCGTAGAAGGCAGGGACGTCGGCCATCGGGCCGTTTACGCGGTACTGCGCTGGGGAGTGCACGTCAGTGAGCAGTTGCGCGGCCAGGCTCTCGTCGCGCACGTGCATCTGCCAGCCCAGGGCGTAGCCCAGGAAGTAGCGTTGCACGGGCGTGAGGCCGTTAATTTTCTTGCCTTCCTTGTACTGCTTGGTCTTTTTGAAAGCGTCGAGGCCGATGACGATGCCGCCCAGGTCGGCAATGTTTTCACCCGCCGTGGCCCGCCCGTTGATGTGCAGCGAGTCGAGTAGGGTGTAGCTGTTGAACTGCTTCACAATGCCATCCACCCGCTGATTAAAGCGTTTACGGTCTTCTTTGCTCCACCACTCGTGCAGGTTGCCGTGGGCGTCGTACTGGCTGCCCGCGTCGTCGAAGCCGTGGGTGAGCTCGTGGCCGATGGTGCTGGCCCCGGCGTAGCCGTACACCAGCGCATCGTCGGCGTCGGCGTCGAGCAGGCCCGGCACCGCGAAGGCGGCCGCGGGCAGCACAATCTCGTTTTCGACCCGTTGTAGTAGGCGTTGTAAGTCTGCGGGGTCATGCCCCACTCGGTGCGGTCCACGGGTTTGCCCAGCTTGTTCAGCTCGTAGTTGTATTGCCACTGGTTGGCGCGCATTACGTTTGCGGCCAGCGAGCTGCGGTCAATTTTCAGGGCCGAGTAGTCCTTCCATTTGTCGGGGTAGCCCACTTTGGGCGTGATTTTGCGCAGCTTGTCGAGCGCCACCACTTTGGTGGGCGCGCTCATCCAGTCTACTTGTTGAATGTGCTCAGCGAAGGCCGATACCACGTTTTTAACCAGCGTGTCGTAGCGCGCTTTGGTTTTGGGCTTGAAGTATTCTTTCACAAAGAGTTGGCCTAAGGCATCGCCTAGAGCGTCTTCCTGCATGTCGAGCACGCGCTTCCAGCGGGGGCGCATGGCCTTAGCGCCGCGCAGCACCGTGCCGTAGAAATAAAAGTTCTCCTGCACGAACGGCTGGCTGAGCGTGGCGGCAAACGTGCGAGTCAGCTGCCAGGTGAGGTAGGTTTTCCAGTCGTCGAGCGGCGCGGTTTTGAGCAGCTTTCCGGCCGTTTGGTAAAATTCCGGCTGGCCCACGATGACGGTATCGGCGTTGGACACCCCCAGTTGCGTAAACCACGTTTTCTAGTCGGTGCCCGGCGTCAGCTGGTTAAGCTGCACAATGGTCATCTTGTGGTAGTTGGCGTAAGGGTCGCGTAGGGCTTCGAGCTTGCGCGACGACTTGGCCAGGGCCGTCTCGAGGGCCATCACCTTGGCGGCGTTGGTTTGGGCCGTGGCGGCGTCCTGCCCCAGCAGCTGGAACGTGTTGGCCACGTGCTTCACGTACTCGGCCCGGATGTTCTTGGTCCGGCTGTCGGTGTTGAAGTAGTAGTCGCGGTTGGGCAGCCCCAGGCCCGACTGGCGCAGGTACAGCGCCATCTTGTCGCTGTTCTTGTCGTCCTGGCTCACGCCCGGGCCGATGAGCGCCCGCACGCCCAGCGGAATTTCGTGGGCAATGACGCCCGGCACCTCGGCCACGGTTTTCATGGCCGCAATGCGGTCGAGCTCCGGTTTGAGGGGGGCGGCGCCGAGCTTGTCGGCTTTCACCGAGTCGAGCCCCACGGCCCAAAAGTCACAAAGTCGTCGCCGGGGGCCACCGTGGTGTCGAGGGCAGCGTAGAGCAAATCGGGCTGGTTGCCAGGCTGGGCGGTCTTGGGCGAATTGGACGGGCAGCCTGTGACCATGGCTGCCAGCGCAGGCACAGGCAGCAGAAAGAGTGCTTTTCTCATGCGGAGCAAGTTAGGGCTCACGCTTGCATTCGCCCAACGTGGCCGCTCCCGCCAGATTTAGCGTGTTGTCTATTCTCTGCCTTTCTTTGCCGTTCCGGGCGGTGTGCAGCTGCAGCGCAGAGGCCGACAAGCCGGCGGTTGATTATTGCCTGAAGCAGCTTGGCTACGCCCAGCGCTTCTTTACTTCCACATGTCAAATGATTGTCAATAGCTCCCCCGAAATAATCGTCACGCTATACGAGGGCCATTATCATTTTGGGGTAGCGGCCTTGCTCAACTCATTGGTCAAAGCCGGGTTTAAGGGCCTCCTGCGCATTGGCTACCGTGGTGCACTGCCGCCGTGGGTAAGCCAGTTGAAACACGTGCAAGACCAGGATTATAGCGTTGCTCCCGACCTCGCCGTGTCGTTCGTGCCGATAAACCCGGCCATGCACTTCGGGTACTACAAGCCCCAGTTCATGCTCGACACGTTTGCGGCGCATCCGGCCGCGCAGCACGTGTTTTATTTCGACCCCGACATTGTCGTCAACGCCGAGTGGGAATTCTTTACCTCCTGGGTGCAGTCGGGCATCGCGCTGTGCCTCGACAACACCTTTGCCTTCCTGCACCGAAACCACCCCTGGCGCACCGAATGGAAAGCCCTGGCGGGCGTGGCCCCCACCTATGCCTGCCAGCTGGACCATTACGTAAACAGCGGCTTTGTAGGCGTGCGCCGCTCTAACACCACCGTTCTGGAGCGCTGGGTCGCCATCACGGAGAAATACCGCGCGCAGGGCGGCACCATCACGGCCTTCATCAAGACGGGCCACCGCGCCGTCAAAACCGACCAGGACCTGTTGAACGCCGTGATGACGGTTTCCGAGGATTTGACTTACAGCGTCGTGGGCACCGAGGGCATGGGCTTTACCTATCCGGCGTATGTGATGAGCCACGCCGTGAGCGACGTGAAGCCCTGGAAAAAGAACTTCCTCAAAGCACTGCTGGTCCAGGGCCACGCGCCCAACATCATGGACAAAGACTATATGCGCTGTGCCAACCAGCCAGTTGCGGCCTACAGCGCTTCCTCGTTCCGCCTCAAGCACTGGAACATGCGCTTCTCGTCCATGCTGGGTCGGCTGATTGCGAGCAATCGGTAAGGGAAGGAGGGCTTACGCATGCCCTTATTCCACATCTCCTTAAGCTTCGTGTACGGTTACGTAGCCAGCAGCTTGTCAACGGCTTGATGGCGATGTTTCGTTATGGCGAGCATACTGCCAGGGCTAAATACTATCCTAATGAGTAGTCGACTGCAGCAGGCTAAAAATTATTTATAATGCAATTGTATTGTTGAATATTTATAAAAAATTTATGATATTTGGTTTATGCGATACTTGAAATTAGCGGCTTGTTTAGTAGCCTGTTTGGTGGGCTTTTCGTGCAACAAACGTATGTTGGCGAGCGGCAAAGGGGAGGAGTACTCAATTAAAGGTAAATTCGACCTGATAAGTGTTGCCGTGGACGAGCACCGCTATTTAGATGCGGAGGCGTGTGAGAACGCCGCCAAACAATACCATGGCAACAATCACGACGATAGTCCCGACGGCAACTTTAAAAAAGTGTCTGATTCTCCATTGACATACGCTTGGAAGGCCAAAAACATAGAAGTAGAAATTCGGTTCGTCGTGCTGCCTGCCAATGAAGTGCAGCAGCCAGGAGAAATTCTTCAGTACTGGAGAATTAACAAAAAGAGTGGCAATAACAAAAAAGACATTGAAGACGCAATCGGTGAATTCAAAGGAAACCCCAAAAGATGGACATTGGTCAAAGGAGCGGTAGCGGATGGCAGCGGAAAGGATGGCAAACCCACTTATCGCGCGGTGATGAACAAGAAGCCAAAATCCCAGACTCCGGAAAGTAAGCCGGAGGTGGCCACCATGCTATTTCTCAGACAAGATGATATAGGCATTATCATCAACCCTCCCTACCCGTGATATTCGCTGTCAAACCGCAGATACCTCACCACAAAAAGGCCCCGGGACTTGCGCAAGTCCCGGGGCCTTTTTGCTTGACAACTCCAACGTTACAGAATGAAGCGCGTGCTCAGGAAGCTGCTTTCCTGCCCGTCCACAATCTCGTTGAGAAGGTGCTTGTTGGCTTCGGTCATTTTGGTGGCCACCACCGTGCGGATGCTGAACGAGCGCAGCGCATCGTGCACCGACAGGGTGCCTTCGGCCGAGTCTTTGCGGCCGGTGAAGGGAAAGGTATCCGGCCCGCGCTGGCACTGGGCGTTGATGTTTACGCGGCTCACCTGGTTCACCAATTGGTCGACGAGGCTGGCCACCTCTTCCGATTCGGAGCCGAAGATGCTCACCTGCTGGCCGTGGTCGGAGTCGATGATGTACTGAATGGCCTCGTCGGCGCTGGCGAAGCGGGCCACCGGCACCACCGGGCCGAATTGCTCTTCGCGCCACACTTTCATGCCCTCCTGCACAGGGTAGAGCAGGGCGGGGTACACCAGCGGGCCGCTGGCGGTGCCGCCGCCTTCGTTCACCACACGGGCGCCGTGGGCCTGGGCGTCGGCAATGACTTCGGCCAGGTAGCTGGGCTTTTGCGGCTCGGGCAGGGGGGTGATGTTCACGCCCGCGTCCCAGGGCATGCCGGGTTTCAGTTTGTTGATTTCGGCGCTGAGGCGCTCCACGAAGGCGTCGGCTATGCTTTCCTGCACCAGGAACATTTTCAGCGCCGTGCAGCGCTGGCCGTTGAAGCTCAGCGCGCCCAGCACGGCTTCCTTCACGGCCACGTCCAGGTCGGCGTCGGGCATGATGATGGCGGCGTTCTTGGCGTCGAGCCCCAAAATGGCCCGCAGGCGGTTGCTCTTGGGGTGCATTTTCTTGAGCGAGTCGGCCACGCGGCTGCTGCCGATGAGGCCCAGCGCGTCAATCTTGCCCGAGGCCATGAGGGCGGGCACCACGGTATTGCCGCGGCCGTACACGGTGTTCACCACGCCTTTGGGGAAGGCTTCGGTGAAGGCTTGCAGCAGCGGGTAGTGCAGCAGGGTGCCGTGCTTCGGGGGCTTGAAGAGGACGGTGTTGCCCATAATCAGGGCCGGAATGAGCATGCAGAACGTCTCGTTCAGCGGGTAGTTGAAGGGGCCCATGCAGAGCACCACGCCCAGGGGCGAGCGCCGAATCTGGCCGATGATGCCCTCGGTGATGCTGAAGCGCGACGAGTCGCGGTCCATGTCCTTGAGGGCGTCAATCGTGTTGCGGATGTAGTCGACGGTGCGGTCGAACTCCTTCTCTGAGTCCGTGGTCGACTTGCCAATTTCCCAGAGCAGCAGCTTCACGATTTCGGCTTTGCGGGCCACAATGAGGCGCGTGAATTTTTCCACGGCCGCGATGCGGTCGGCCACGCTCATGGTGGGCCATTCGCCGCGGCCGTGGTCGTAGGCCTGCACGGCGGCCTCTAGGGCCTTGAGGGCTTCGGCCTCGTCGAGCAGCGGGTAGGAGCCGATGACGCGGGGCTTGAGCGAGCCGTCGGGCTGGCGCTCAAACATGGGCGACACCACTTCCTGCGTGGGGCCGGTCCACTCGCGCAACTCGCCGTCGAGCAGGTACTCGCGCTGGTGCAGGGGCTCGGGCAGGCGCCAGGCTTCGGGAATGGCTGCCGCATCCGGCGGGAACAGTTGGGTCAGGCTTTCGGTGGTGACGGACATAGCGGAGCGGGAAACCAATGAGAAAGTGCGGTGCGAACCTACACACCAGCAAATGAGCGCGGAAATACTGGGCCCGAAGCGCAGGCGCGGCCGCTTTGTACGAGAACGATTGCGGGGCGCGGATGCCGGTAAAAACCGCTATGTTTCCCATTAAATTATTTTTCGGCCATGTCCCTTCGCCTGCTGCTACTGCTCAACTTTGCCGCTGCGGCTTACCTCGCCGGCCTCATCTGGACGGTGCAGGTGGTGCATTACCCCAGCTTCGGGCTGGTGCCGAAGGAGGCCTGGGCGGCCTTCCACGCGGCCCACACCCGCCGCATGGGCTACGTGGTGCTGGCCCCCATGGTGCTGGAGCTCGCGCTGGCCCTCTGGCTGGCCTGGGTCGGCCGCACGGCGCTGCCCGGCGGGGCGGGCTGGTGGAGCTTGGCGCTGGTAGTGGCGGTGTGGGCCGCGACGTTCTTTATTTCCGTGCCTTTCCATAACCGCCTGGCGGCTGGGTTTGACTACATCGCCATCGATGGCCTCACGCGCACCAACTGGCTCCGCACCCTGGCTTGGACGGCGCGGGCCGGGCTGCTGGGCTGGCTGCTGGCACGGTAGATAATTGCAAAAATCACCTGCAACTACAGCGAATACGCGTCTATCTTTAGCGCCATGAGACAGCTGTTGTTCTGGTGCTTTCTGTTCCTGAGCGGTGCAGCCTGCGCCCAAATCCCAAGCCAGAGCCCTGCCGGGCACGACCCCGGCCCGGCCGTCACCGTCGAGGTCAGCCGCATGCATTGCTTGGTGCGGTTCGTGGAAACGCTGGCCGGCAGCAGCGGGGGCTACATCGGCAGCCGGAAGGCGTTCGAGAAAAGCCGTTTCAACACCCCGGCGGCCAAGCGCTGGCTGCGCCGCTACCGAAACCTGGACCGGGAGCCGGGCTTCGACCGGGAGGGCTACCCCGTCGGCCGCCTGGGCAGCCAGGGCTCCACCGCTCCGGCGTACATGGCCGCCAGCGCCGATGCTCAAAGCCTGACCGACCTGCAGCGCCGCACCGCGGGCCTGCTCACCAACGAAGTGCTGGTGAGCCTCGACAGCGTGTACCGGTTTTTCACGCCGGCTTTCGACACCTTGGCCTGGCAGCCGCACGCGGCCGAGCTGGGCCGGCAGCGCACGGCCTACGCCGAGTTTCTGGCCAAAAGCCAGCTCATGCAGAAGTTTGGGCAGCTGCGCACGTTCTACGGCGGCGTGTGGCCCGACGACATTCCGTACCGCATCCAGCTCAACCCGCAGCTCGATGGCAACCAAAGCGTGGGCGGGCTGACGTTCACCAACCACGCTTGGGTGAGCGGCAACATCGTGCTGCTGGACTGCCACCCCACGTCGCGCAACTTCGTGGACGGCACAGGCGTCGTGTTTCACGAAATGAGCCATTCCTTGTCCGCGCAGCAGCGACTGGGCTTGCAGCAGCAGTTGGAAGGGTGGTACCTGCACCACTCCTCGCCCGACCGCCGCTCGGCCTACAACCTGATGGAAGAAGCCCTGGCCACGGTGGCCGGCCAGTGGATATACGCCCAGCAAAAAGGCCAGCCCGAGTCCGGCGAATGGTACAACGACGACTACATCAACCGCTACGCCAAGGCCATCTACCCGCTGATGACCGGTTACGTGGAGCGCGGCCAGACCATCGACAGCCTGTTCGTCAGCCAAGCCATCGACCTGTTTGACCGCACCTTCCCGCACGCCGCCTCCGAGTATGTTAACTTGTTTCGCAAGGTGCTGTATTGGGGCAGTGACGACGCCATGCAGGACGCCGCGCTGGCATTTCGCGACCAGTTTCGCAGCAATTACACCCGCACCGTCACGCCCATCCTGGCATCGGCCAAAGGGCTGGAAGCGGCCCAAAGCGGTGAGTATTTAGCCGTGATTTTCGTGACGCGCGACCACGCCGCCACCCTGCGCTACCTGCGCCAAAACCTGCCGGCCCTGCGCAAGCAGCGCCTGCGCCCCGAGCAAAGCTTCGTGCTGAGCACCACCGGCCCCGCTGGCCCGCTCATCCTCGTGAATACCCACAACCCCACCCAGGTATCAGCCGCTGCCAAGCTACTGGCGCAACAAGGGCAGATAGACCCCAAACGGCCACTGCAAGTGCTAAAATAGCCGTTAGGCTATGCAAAGGCAGCGGGCACGGCTTACGGACCCAGGAGTTCAGCGAGTTGAGCTTACCGGCTTGCGTTGCCGGTGAGCTGGGGCGTTACCGCCGCGCCTGCTTTGCTAACCAACACGCGAAGAAAAAGGCGCTTTTCGTCTTGCCAGACACCCGGCGGCTACCCGGCGGCGCTGCTCATCGAAGCTCCCGTAAACTGGTTGCCGCGTCCCGCCGAATGGCGCCGCAGGCGAAAGGCGAGCACCCCAAGCACGATGCCAATGGTGAAGACGTACGAGCCTATCCACCACGACACGGCCAGGGCGCCGGCATCGGGCCAGAAGACCACCACCGCCCCGAATGCAATGGAGAGCAGCCCGCCCAGCAGCAGCACCCATTCTCTCTGAATTTGCTTGCGCAACCGAATGGCCGTTGCAATTTGAAGAATGCCCGTTACAATGGCCCATATCGCCACTATTAACAACAAGCTCAGCAGGCTGATGCCGGGCCAGAAAAAGGCCACCGCCCCCGCAATGATGCTCGCAACGCCTTCCAGGGCCATCGCCCACCAGCGGGGCTGTTGACGGCCTCGGCGGAAAGCGGAAATCAAGGTCAGGATGCCGTTGATGATGCAATAGAAGCCAAACAGCGTCACCAGCACGAAAAGCGTGAGCCCCGGCTGCAGAAACGTAAGCAGCCCAAAGACGGCCGCCGCCAGGCCCCGCAAAGCCAGCAGCCACCAGTTGGTGTGCAAAACGGAAGGAATCATCATGGCGATGGGCGGCCGTGGGAAAGCGGAAGCCTCGTTGCCCCAGTACCCACCAGTAGGCCTATTGTTTCTACCCGCGGCTTTTGCGCGGTGTTGCTCAACTGGGGACGGAAGCAGCCTTTTTCCGTGTTTTTTTGCCCCAATTCCGTAGTTGTAACGAGCAGCTGCGGCGGGTACTTACGGCCGAATGCGCCCAGAGCAGTCGGGGCGATGCTTTATGAGCCGTTGCCGGCCGACGTGGGGCTAAACAAGGGTTGTAAACAACGTCTTATAACGGGCTGTTTGCAGAAGTAGGGTGGCGTTTTGGGCTCAATTTGTTGCCGGCGCCGGGCGGTCGGACCGGTATTTGCTGTTTTTTCGGTTTTCCAAGCACCATTACTATTTAGCCTTATCCCATGTCTGCTTACTTCGCCCCTATCCCGCCCCACCTTGCCCTCGACCAGCGCTTACAGTGCGCCCGGCGTCAGCTTGTGGCCGAAAACATTCTCGACACCATGATTGCCAACGGCACGACGCCCGATGAAAGCGTGCTAAGCTACCTGCAAGGCTACATCGACGGGGACAGCACGTTGGGGCAGGCCGTGGGTCGCATCGTCGACCATTTTGCCTCTTCCCAGCCAGTGGCCAGCCAAGACGTTACCTATTAGCCAATACCACGCAAAAGCCCTCTGTGCTGCAGCACAGAGGGCTTTTTATTTCAAGTGGGAGCACGCCCCGAACCTACATGGCTTTGGCGTTCAAGTAATTCTTAGCTAGCTCATTTAGCTTGGTATCGGTGAGCTGCTCTTCTTCCAGCGACTGGCGCAGCAGGTTGGCGGCGTCGTTGTGGCCCAGGCGCTCGGCGAAGTGAGCGGCGGTGCCGTAGCCCGATATCTCGTAGTGCTCGATGCGCTGCGAGGCGGCAATGAGGGCGGCATCCATCACCTCGTCGGTGGCGCGCTCCGACATCGTTTCCTGCCCCTCGGCCACCAAGCCGGCCATGGCTTTGCAGGTGTGGCCGTCGAGGTCGAGGTTTAGGTTCTTGCCAATGCGCTCCAGGCGTTCTACTTGTTTTTCGGTTTCGCGCAGGTGGCGTTCGAAACCGGCGCGCAGGCGGCCATCTTTCGCCCTTTCGGCCATCATGGGCAGGGCCTTTACCAGTTGGTTTTCGGCGCTGTACAGGTCTTTGAGCTGCATCTCGAACAGGTCGTCGAGGGTTTCAAGTTTGTCGAAGAACATAAGGGTGTGGGAATATTGTGAAAGAAGAAAAGCCTTGGCCCGCCCCGCCAGGTGAACGGCGGAGTGGGCCAAGGCTGTGTTTACGCCCCCAACCACAATTTGTCAACAAGAAGCCAGTGGCCCAGCTTGGGCAGCTACGTACTAAGCCACTTGGGTACTGGCCCGTAACCGAAAACTAATCAGTGCAGAGCTCGCCTCAATAGACGAGCTTAACCACCTTATAATGCGCTAAATACGGAAATCAAAAATCCGTATTTCACGGTGGCATTTACGTAGGCTAAGCGTGAGCTCAACTCAAATTTTGGTGAAATGATTGGCCGCGATGCGGGCGCCTTCGTCGGTGCACAGGCCGCGGATGTAGTACAGGAAAATGCTGCGAAACACCTCGCTCATGTTGTAGCGCGCGGGCGGAAAAATCTGCGGGTTGAGCAGCAAGTTGAGCTGCTCCATCAACACCTTCGTCACCAGCTGAATGTTGATGTCGGACCGAAACAGCCGGTTGCGGATGCCGTCGTTGAGCAGCTGCTGCAGCTGCGGCGCCGAATAGCTGGCCAAGTGCTCCATCACGGCCGCCCAGGCCTCCGGGAAGTCGGTTTGCAGCTCGGCGTAGAACGGGCCCGGCACCTCGGCCAAGTCGCGCAGGCCCAGCTGCAGCAGGCCGTAGAGGCGTTCCACGGCCGTTGGGTACTGGGTGTACAGGGCGGTGTGCTCGCGCTTTTGGCGCTCCATGTCGGCCAGCATGGCGTGCTGCACCAGGGCGGCCCGGTCGGGGTACGCCGCCGTCAAGTCGGGCACGGTGGTACGCAGGGCCGAGGCCAGAAGCGCAGCGGGTGCATCCCGCAAGCCGTGTTGGTAAAAAACAGGCAAAGCGGCTTCCAGCGAAATCGCCGTAAGAGTAGAATTGGGCATAGGCAATAATGAGCAGGAAAGACCGTGCTAACGCGAATAGGCCCGCCCGGGTTGGGGGCACAAGGACTTCGTATGCAGCCAGCGCCTACTGCACGGCGCCCAGCAGGAAGAAAAACAGCAGCTGCGCGAGGTAAACGAGCGGCACCAAGGGGTTGAAC
Organism: Hymenobacter sp.; assembly: GCF_036388155.1. Taxonomy (NCBI): domain Bacteria; kingdom Pseudomonadati; phylum Bacteroidota; class Cytophagia; order Cytophagales; family Hymenobacteraceae; genus Hymenobacter; species Hymenobacter sp. The sequence continues at coordinate 65,638 of NZ_DASVSI010000103.1, forward strand.
TTGGGGAAGTTGGCGCGGTTGAACAGCATCTGCAAAATGCACGAGAAGATGAACCAGTCGCGGAAATTTTGCAGCGGAATCACGCCGGCCGACCAGTGCCAGAAGTCGTAGCGCCCGGCCACGGGCTCCATGCACATGTCGAGGCCCACCATGAGCAGCGCCGCCAAAATGGTGCGGGGCAATTCGGGAATCGGCAGGTAGCGGGCCAGGTTGCCGCACAGGTACGTCAGCACCAGCCAGTTGAGGCCAATGAGGGGCGGCACGCCCACCAGCGGCGGCATGTCGAGCAGCTTAAAGCCCAGCGTTTCGCCGTAGTAATAGTGGCCAAACACCTTGCCCGTGTTCACGCCCACCACTTCGGCCGCAAAGCCCAGCAGCGCCACCGAAAAGCAAAACACCCAGAAGCTGGCCCCTTTGCCGCGCTGAAACGCAAACAACAGCCCGGCCGTGAGCAGCAGCGTGAGCGGCGTGAAGCGGAGGTAAAATTCGGGATTGTCGGAAAAGGCCAGGCCCACAAATCCCGTGAAGTGGAACAGCAATACCAGGCCCTGGGCCACGCGCAGCCGACGCATGTTGGTCGGCGGATTCAAAGATTCAAAATACTCCATTCGGTGGAGCCGAGCAGTTAAAAGTTGAAAGTTGAGAGTGAAAATACTCCCTCGTTTTGCGCTTGCTTTTTAACTCTCAACTTTTAACTGTCAATGAGGGTAGAAACGATTTTGGCCGACAGCAGGCACAGCGGAATGCCGCCGCCGGGGTGCACCGAGCCCCCGCAAAAGTACAGCCCTTCGAGCCGCCCCGAAAAATTGGGGTGGCGCAGGAACGCCGCCAGCGCGTTGTTGGACGAGCTGCCGTAGAGCGCCCCGCCAAACGACGAGGTGTCGGCCGCGATGCCCGGCGGCGTCCACACCCGTTCGGCGGCAATCAGCGGTTCGATGTCGGTGCCCAGTGCTTGGTGCAGCTTACGGAGCACGGCCCGCCGGGTTTGCTGAGTGAGGGCGGCCCAGTCCTGGCCCTGGTCGTGGGGCACGTTCACCATCACAAACCAGTTTTCGTGGCCGGCTGGCGCATCGGTGGGCGTCTTTTTGGAGGTGATGTTCACGTACACCGTCACGTCGTCGGCCACGGTTTTGTCCTGGAAAATGGCTTGGAACTCGCGTTGGTAGTCGGCGGAGAAGAAGATGTTGTGCAGGTCCAGCTCGGGAAACTCGCGGGCGATGCCCCAGTAAAAAATCAGCGCCGACGACGACCGGGGCTGGCCGAGGGTGCGTTCGGGGGCGGGCTGGTTGGGCAGCAGGCGGCGGTAGGTGGGCACCACGTCCATGTTGCTCACCACCTGGCCGAAGTCGTACACGTCGAGCGCCGTGCGCACGCCCGTCACGCGGCTGTCGGCCACCACAATTTCCTCCACGGCCTCATTGTACCGAAACTTCACCCCGAACTCTTCCGCCATCCGCACCAGGCTTTGGGCAATGGCATAGATGCCGCCCTCGGGGTAGAAAGCCCCAATGCCGTGCTCCAGGTGCGGAATCATGCTCAGCGTGGCCGGCGCCTGGTAGGGGTCGGAGCCGTTGTACGTGGCGTACCGGTCGAACAACTGCACCAGGCGAGGGTCGGCAAAGGCCTTGGCGTGGCGCTCGTGCATGGTGCCCAGCAGGCCCAACTGAGGCAGCGCGGCCACCGCCTTCAGGGTATCGGGGCTGAGGTATGTGCGCGCCTTGTGCAGCGACTTATGCAGAAAAGTATCGGCCGTGGCGTCGTACGCCTTGCCGCTCCGCTGCAAAAAAGCCGTTACCTCGGCCGCGGGAGCGCCCAGCTTCGCTTCTATTTCGGCCGCGAACTTGTCCGCCTCGGCCCAGGCCGTGAGCCGGGTGCCATCGGCGAAAAAATACTGCGTAATGGGGTCCAGCCGCTCGTAACGAAAGTACTCGGCCGGCTCGCGGTGGGCCAGCCGGAAAATGTCATCCACCAGCTGTGGCAGCGTAAACAAGGACGGCCCCGCATCGAACCGGTAGCCGCCGGGCAAGCTGAATTGGTGCATCTTGCCCCCAAACGAACCGCTGGCCTCGAATACCGTAACGGCATGCCCCGTCACGGCCAGCCGCACCGCCGCCGCCAAGCCTGCAATGCCCGCGCCGATGATGGCGACGGGCTGTTTAGTGGCAGAAAATGATTTTTTGCGAAGCAAAGGCCTATTGTATTGGGCTGATAGTTTCTGTGGTAAAAGGAAAACTATGCTTGTAGTTTTTCAAGCAATCAACAATTGATTCCTTAACAAGGTTGGTGTTTGCCCATACGGAAAAGACTTTACCTATACCGACAGATGGGCATGGCTCTCGCCAACCCATCCAAGTAAATTGGATGCCTATTCCTTTGCGATGAGCCATTAGCAGCCAAGCATCCTGTGTTTCGTCGAGAGATACTTGATGTATTTCCCATGCCCGTCTAACAGAATCACTCCATTCATCCTGTTGCTTGGTAAATATGTCTTGCACCACGTCATCAAGGTCCGCTTCAAAAGCAAGAATTCTGGGAAGTCGATAGCGGTAAAAATTGTCCAACGCTGCGAGCCACGCGGGTAAGTAGCAGGGCTCTCGCGGGTCACCAATCAGCTTGTTGCCGAGCCGCCAATAGCAATAGTCGTTAAGCTCCTGCGAAATAGATTGTTTGTTGTTGCTACAAGAAATAGAAAAGCTATTTGGGTCGCCAAATATTACGTCCGCTTCCATCTTACTCCACGGCCAACACCAACCCTTTCAAATACGCACCTTCGGGGTGGAACAGGCTCACCGGGTGGTCGGCGGGTTGGGTGAGGCGGTGCAGAATGCGCGCCGGCCGGCCCGCTTCGATGGCTGCGGCAAGCACCGCTCCTTCAAACAGTTCGGGACTAACTACCTGCGAGCAGCTGAACGTGAACAGCAGGCCCCCGGGCGCCAAATGGGCAATGCCAGCGGCGTTGAGGCGCTTGTAGCCCATCAGGGCCGCGTGGCGGGCGCCCATGTGCTTGGCAAAAGCCGGCGGGTCCAGCACCAGCAAGTCGTACTGGGCCGAGTGATTCTTGAGGAAGCCCAGCACGTCGTCGGGGTAGGCGGCGTGGCGGTCGGCGTGCTGCGACAGCTCGGCGTTGCGCTCGGTGAGGGCAATGGCCTTTTTGCTGGAGTCAACGGAGTGCACTAGTTCGGCGCCGGCTTCCAGCGCGTACACCGAAAAGCCACCCGTGTAGCAGAAGGTGTTGAGCACCTTGCGCCCCGGCGAGTAGCGGGCCAGCAGGGCGCGGTTGTCGCGCTGGTCGATGAAGAAGCCGGTTTTCTGACCCGTTTCCCAATCCACGGCAAACTGGTGGCCGTTTTCCTGCACGATGTGCTCGGCGCCGTTGCTCTCCCCAAACAAGTAGCCATTTTGCGCGTCGGGCACGGCATTGCCGGGCACCGTCTCCGAGCTCTTGTCGTAAATGGCCCGCAGCTTGTCGCCAAATACTACTTGCAGGGCGGCGGCGATTTCGGGGCGGGCGCGGTACATGCCCACGCTGTGGGCCTGCACCACGGCCACGTCGCCGTACACGTCAATGATGAGGCCGGGCAGGCCGTCGCCTTCGGCGTGTACCAGGCGGAAAACGTTGGTATCGGCGGTACCAGTCAGGGCCAGGCGCTGGCGCAACTGATAGGCTTCGCGCAGCTTTTTCTCCCAGAAGTCCGGCGTAGGCAGGGCAGCTTGTGGGCCGAAGTCCAGCATGCGCACAGCAATGGAGCCCCCGCCCGAGAGATGGCCCACCCCCAGCAATTCACCGTCGATGGCTTCTACGCGCACGGGGTCGCCCTCGTGGGTGTCGCCCTTCACGCGGGCAATGGCGCCCGAGAAAACCCATGGGTGGCGGCGGCGCAGAGAATGGTCTTTTCCGTTTTTGAGGACGATGGTGGCAGGGTTCAGCATAGGCCACAAAGGTACGGCCTCGCTAGTGCGAACTTTGCGCCACCCCTCAATTGCCTATTGCATCCCATGACACCCGCCTTCACCATCCTCGACTACGAGCCGGCCCACCAGCCCGCTTTTCGCGCCCTCAACCACGAGTGGATTTCGCATTATTTCACCATTGAGGCCATCGACAACCTCATGCTCGACGACCCGGAAGGGTACATTCTGGCGCCCGGCGGCCACATCTTTATGGCGAGTAGGGGCGACGAATTTGTGGGCACCTGCGCCCTCATCAAGGAGCACGACGGCGTGTATGAGCTGGCGAAAATGGCGGTTTCGCCGCGGGCCCAGGGCTTGGGCATTGGCCGGGCACTGGGGCAGGCCGCGCTGGGAAAGGCCCGGGCCCTGGGGGCAAAGCGGGTGGAACTGCTGTCTAACTCACGGCTCACTCCGGCCTTGGCGCTCTACGAAAAACTGGGTTTCCGGCACGTGCCGGTGCCGCCCACGCCCTACCAGCGCACCGACGTGAAAATGGTGCTCGACTTATAAGGTCTGCTTTGCGAACCAGCGCCGGTAAATGGGCTTGCGCCAGGCAAACTGCGCCCACATGGCCGGGTAAAGCAGGGCGTCGAGCAGGGGCGAAGCGGTGCGGTACTCCAGGTTGTCCACAATTACGCTGCCGCCGTTTGGGCCGGGCTCGATGAGGTGCCGGTGCCGCCAGAAGCGCAGCGGCGGGGGCAGCACTTGCCCTTCGTCCACGAAAAAATGCGTGCCGTTGGGCTGCTGGCCGTGGTCGGTAATGAGGGACGTCCACGGCAGGCGCTTCACCAGCGTATTCAGCTCAATTTCCACCCGGTCGCCGGTCTGGCAGCCGTCAAACCGCAGCACGCGCAGCTTGGGAAACGGGGGCGCCAGCGCTTCAAACAAAGCCCGCGTGAAGCCAGCCATTACCTGAGCCGGGGCCGCGGCCACGGCAGTACGAAGGAGAAGATGCATAGGTAGCAGCAACAACGCGCCCGCCCAGGCTTTGTTTGCAGCGCGGGCGTGCGCCCCGGCTACTGCATGCCCGTCACCCGGAATTCGACCCGGCGATTGAGCTTGCGGGTGACCTCCTGGGCGTTGCTGGCAATGGGTTCGGCCCCGCCCAGCCCGATGCCGCTGATGCGCGTTTCGGCCACGCCCCGGCCCACCAGGTACGCTTTCACGGCGGCCACTCGCTGCTGGCTGAGCACCACGTTTTTCTCGGCCTCGCCCACATTATCGGTGTGGCCGCGCAGCTCGATGGCAATGCGCGGATTGTCCGTCATCAGGCCGGCCAGCTTGTCGAGGGCGGCAAAAGAGGAAGGCAGCAGCACCGCCTGGCCCTGCTCGAACTGCACGTTGGCGAGCTGCACGGTGGCGCCCACCGCCAGCGGCCGCAGCAGGATGTCGCGCACGCTCAGGCCGGGCCCCACCGTCCAGCTGCTGTCGGCGTCGAGGTAGCCCGGCAGCTGGGCGCGGTAGCGGTAGGTGAGGCCGGGCGCCCCGCCGTAGGCAAACTTCGCTTCTGAAGAAAGGGGCACCACGGCGCGGGCGCTGTCCTTGCCAATGCGCAGCTCGGCTCCGGAAAGCGGCTGCAAGGTGGTGGCGTTGAGCACCCGGCCCCGCCACACGGCGGCCGTGGGCACGGGCGGCGCAATCGTGGTGCGTGGCACCACCCGGAACAGGTTGCAGCCCGCCAAGTCGGTGTAAGTGCCTTTGCGCACGCGGCTGGCTTTGCGGCGGGCCAAGTCGACTTTGTAAAGGGCCTTGGGCCCGGCCAGGTACATGCGGCGCCGGCCGTTTTCGTCGTTTTGCATGAGCAGGTCGCTGTAGCCGCCGCGTTCGGGCAGGCCGGTCAGGGCCATCAGCTCGGGGTTGGGCTGCTTCTTTTTGATGTCCACTTTCACCAGCGAGCCATCCGTGCTGTACACCATGTACATGGTGCTGGCATCGTCCAGGCAAAAGTTGCCGTGGGTGCCGGCCCCGTCGAAAGCAATGCTGGAGAAGTACTTGGCCTTGCGCGTCGGGTCGATGCTCCAGACCACCGCCACGACGCCGTCGCGCGGGTTCACGCGCACCAGCTGGTTGGCGTCGGAAGTCAGAAAATACAAGCTGCCCTGCTCGTCGGTCGCGGCCGAAATCCAGGTGGTGTTCACGCCCTGGGCCGGAAGCTGCCACGCGGTATAGCTGCCCTGCCGGGTGGCCGGGTCGTAGCGATACACCAACTCGGGCTTGTTGGTGGGCGCTTTGGTCACCGAATACAAGCAGTTGTCGAAGCCTTTGGCCAGGGCATACGACTGAAACGGCAGCACGCGCCGGTGCATGCGGGGCGTGGCCGTTATGTCGGAGCTCGAAAACTCGTGGATGGTCTGGCAGTCGTCTTCCCACTGGCCGTTGTAGTAACGGGTGGCCGCAATGCCATACATCTTGTTGTCGCACACCTGGTCGGCGTAGCGGCGGCTCGCAATGGCCTTGTCGGTGAAAGCAAAGGAGTTGACCAACTCCTCGCCCTCTGCCAGAAAAAGGCCGCTCTGCCGGGCATCGGCCCGGTACTCGATGCGGAATTCATAGCCAGCGCGCCACAGCAGGCGGCCCACCACGTGCGTTTGCGCCGCCTGCGCCGCCGTGGGCGCATAGGTGAAATCGTAACTGATTTCCTCAACGCTACCCAAGTCACGCTGCGCCAGCCGGAGCACCTGCGCCCGCGGCAGCCGCTGAATGCTCCGCCAAACGGAGTCCTGGCTGAGTTTTCGGTCTTTCTCAGCGTCGGGCAGTGGGCGCGAAGTCACCGTTACCGTGGCCGGCACGGGTTGCCCCGTGGCCGGCGCGTAGAAAGCTACGTCCGCGTTGCCGGCTCCCCGGCGCATCTGCCACGTGCGCGGGTATGCCAACTGGTAGCGGCCCTGGGCGTCGGTGTACGTGGCAGTGGGCTCAGCTTTTTCCGGCTGCGCGCATAGGTACAGAGGAAACATAAGCAGCACCAGTGCCCAAAAGGCATTCATACGCAGCAGCTCGGTCGTCAACAACACGGAAAAAAGGAAGTCGAATTCCCGTTTCCTGTAAAGTAAGGCCTTTTTCGTGAGATGGAACCAGTTTATTGGCCAAACTTTCCGTGCCAATGCAGTTGCCAGGAGCGCCGCTCAGCCCTACCAAAAAAATGCTCGGGTCGGTCTAAACAACCTTGCTATTTCCAGTCGGGCCAAAAGCCGTTGGAGAAGAGCCTGGCGCGATTGCGGCCGTCGAGGTCCATGGTCCATATTTCGGGCGCGCTGAGGTCATCATTCACCCGATTAACAAAAATGATGCGGAACCCATCAGGCGAAACTCGCCCTTGGATATCATTGGTTCCGATAATTTTGCCCGCTGTTCCCGTTGCGCCCGCCGTCGCATCCACGGTGGAAGTTCCGTCGATTCGCTGAATGAAAAGGTGCGCGTCAAGCTGCCGTCCGCCCGGGTCGTTGAATCCCGCCACGTCGCGCGAGTACAGCACTGAAAGGCCGTTGATGCTAAAGCTGGGCGAATCGACGCGGCCCGGTAAATTGCCCACAAACTGGACGGGATTGGTGCCATCCACGCTGTAGAGGTACAATTCGGCGTCGTAGGGGTTCGGCCCTACGGTTTGCACCACCAGACGCCCGCCGTTTTGCACAGTCCAGTCACACTCGCGGAAGTGACGGCCCGCGGGCGCAGTGGCCAGCAGCACAAGGCCCGTGCCGTCGCGGTTGATGCGGTAAAGCTGGTCGTAATGAGAATAAAGGAGGTGGGCGCCATCCGGCGACCAGCGGTAGCCAATGCCCGCGTTGTTATAGCTCTCGGCCGATAGGCTGGTGATTTGACGCTGGTTCGAACCATCCCGGTTCATGGTGTAAAGCTGAAACTGGCCACTGGCATTCGAAGAATAAGCCACGAGGTCCCGGTTCGGGCTAAGTTGTGGAGCTGTTTCGACGGCCATAGAAGAGGTGAGTCGTAACAAACCACCGCCCATATTGTCCGACGAATAGATATCGGTATTGCCGGCCACGGTGCGGGCGTACAGGAAGCGGTTGTCGGGCAGCGCGCGGGTCTGAAAGCTCCACGTATCTGTTCGGGCGGTGGCGCCGGCCGGATTACGCACCGTTACCTGCCAGAAATAGGTGGTGTTGTATTTTAGTCCACTCGCCACTACGGACGTGTCGCGTGAATTGGTGAGCAGCTTGCGCTGCAGAGTCGAGTTACTCTCGTAAAGCACCGCATCGTACCGCAACGAGTCGCTTGGCCTAGCATTTACGGGCCGCCAGCTCAGCGTTACGTCGGTGGGCTGGCCCGTAGCTTGGGTGGCGGGGGAGGGACGGTTGGGGGCAGTTAGGGCGGCCGTTGTTGATTTGGTAAGCACGACCGAAACGTCCGCTGTTTGCCCTTCGGTGATGGTCACGTTGCTTACCACCTGCTGATAATCGGTTTTGCTTACTGTGATTGCAAAGCGCCCGGTTGGTACTTCCACGATTTTAAACTTGCCTTGCGCATCCGTGAGGTAGGAACTGGTGGCCGGGTTCGTGGTCACCGTGGCGTTGGCCAGGGGCTGGTTGTTGCGTCCGTCCAGTACCGTGCCCGTTACGGCTCCAAAGTAAACCGGCTCTACTAGGTCTTCTTTGCAGGCACTCAAGACGCCAAAGCTGCAGAAAATGAGGAAACAAGCAGCAAGCCGAAAGCGCTTAGCAATCAGTATAAAAGGCATATAGTAAATAGAAGTGCCTACCGTTTAGCGAGTGGGATTTTGAACGGCCGAATCTTGTGCTAAGATATGGCCTTCCATATCAAGTACCCGCAAATGAATCCGGTAAGTGTCTTGCGGGCCCGCATTTATTTGGGTTTGGGACAGCGAGACCTCCTGCTGCGGGTCAACGCTTACTTCTCCGCGTTGCATGTTTTGCGAACGGCCGCCCGCGCTTTCGCGCCACATGGCTAATTCGTAGTGATACCGAGCCGCGGTGGGCTGCAAGTTGCGGCAGCGCCCCGTCACGCTGAGCATGTCGCCGCGTTGCTGCAATTCCAGGCGCGCCTGGCACGCGGGCGCAACGGCTAGGCCTTGCCACAAAGCAATCAGGATAGAAAACAGCGTCATAGCGGAAAAATGAATACGTGCTAGTGGAGGTGAAGCAGGCAGTGCAACGCGAGCCGACGGGTTTGCTAGCCACAAGGATTCCGGTGCGCCCGTTGCGCGCTAGGCAACGGGCGCACGGAAGCCCTCTGCCGTAAGCTACCGGACTTTGCCTTGCTCGATAATGATGTTGATGCCTGCCCCGCGCATCTCAACGTTGTATCCTTGGGGGGATTGAATAGTAGATTCTTTCTGCGTCAGGGTGTTGCCGAAGCCAAACTGGGTGATGTTGTACGTGCGGTCACTCAACTGAATGTCGCTCTTCACCTTGTTGTTGGCTCCGTCCTGCTGAATGTTCAGGTCGTTGTTGTTGCCCCTCACATTTCCTTGGGCTTGGTTGTTATAGCCCCTTTGGAGCAGTTCCGTGGAGTTACCCTGCCCATTTTGCAGCAGTTCGGCGTTGTTCTGCACCCCTTGTTGGGTCATGGAGGCATTGTTGCCGCTGCCATTTTGTGTCAGGCCTAATAGGTTGAGCGAACCCACTTGAGCAATGTAGGCCTGATTTGCACTGCCAACGTTCGACAAGCTCCGTTGGTCGACGGTGGCGCTGTTGCTGATTCCGGTTTGGAACAGCGTGGATGTATTGCGAATGTCGCCCATTGGCAGTGGCGACAATGTTGCCGAAAGCCGCTCCGCGCCAATGTCCTCAACGAGCCGCTGCTCGGCGGTGGACGCCTCACTGGGAATGGGCTGCTGCGCCCGCACTGAATGGGCGGCCAGCGCGAAAAAACCGCAAAGGGCTACTAGGGTAAACGGTTTCATTGGCGTATAAAGTTGGGCCGACTTCGGCAGGAATATAAGAACCCACTAGGCCAGGCTTCGAATTTCCGTGAAGAAAGTCAAAGCCTGGCCTGTGGTTCAAGATTGCTCAGCGGCTGAGCTAAGCTGTGTAGCCGCTTAGCGCTGGTTTACAATAGCGGTGTTGCGGCTACCGCTCTGGTCGCTGTAAGCAGCCGAGGGCGACGAAGCCGATTGCGTGATAGTGGAATTGTTTACATTGCCCGACTGCAGTTGCTGAGCAAAGTTGTTGTCGGTGCTTTGAAAGATGTCGGCGCTGTTGGTGTTGCCGGTCTGGAGCTGCTCGGCGTAGTTGCCGTCAGCTCCGTCCGTCTGACGAATGCGGGCAATATTATTATTCGTTTCTTGGAGTTGGATGGCGGTGTTGTCACTGCCATTGCCTTGGTCAATGCTTGCCTGGTTTTGGGCACCGCTCTGGGTTTGCGTAGCGTCGCTGTTGGTGCCACGCTGCGTTATCTCGGCCGTCATGCCATCGCCGCTTTGCGTCTGGCTAGCCCGGTTAGCGGCCGCACCAGTCTGTTGCGTGATGCGGGCACTGTGGTTGCCCCTACCGCTTTGCTCTTGGGTGGCCAAGTTAAAGCGAGTATCACCTTCTTGGGTGATTGTACCAATGTTAGCGCTGCCGTTTGTTTGGGTCTGGCGCGTTTCATTTTCATTGCCGTTCTGATTAGAGGTCAGGTAGTTGCGGCTGCCAGGGCCGCTGCTGAATCCGTCATTGTTCAGGGTCTGCGTCTGAAAAGCGTTGTTTCGACTGCCGGTTTGCGTGAGACGAGCGGAACTGCCGCCATCTCTAGGTGCTGCGCTCGTCCGATTATCCGTTTGGGTCACGTTGCCATAATTGAAGTTACCGCTCTGTTCGATGTAGGAGTCCTGACCGTAAGCTTCGAAGCTGGGAGCATAGGTAGTTGATGGGGTACCGACTGGCGAAGGAGTATTAGGGCCAAGCGGAGTACGAGGAGCTTCAGCGGTGCGGGTAGCAGGGGCAGCGTGGTTGGTGGGATTTTGGGCTTGTGCCTTGGTAAGACCAACAATGAGCAGGGCCGAGGCGAGGAAAGTAAGCTTTTTCATGTAGGAAATGTTGGTTGTTGAAGTGAAAAAAGAGAAGAATTATTTGGATTCCTTAAGGAACATGACAAATGTATTCTCCTAAAAAACATAAAAGCAAATTTCACTTCAAATAATAATTTAGATGAATATTAAAATTATACTAATTATATATAATCCGTTGGATTTATACCGGAATGCCTAATTTGCTCACACAAATATTAGCTTGAAAGACAATAAATTAGCAGGAATTAAAAAATTACGCTATTTTTTATAAAAATCCGAACTTCTTTCTTTCCCGAGGTAAAATATTACTCCCGCTCGCCCTCCCCAATTATAATCGTTATATCTGCCTAAGCTCACACCATCTATTTGGTCTCCAAAATAGTAGCGGTTGTCAATGCCAACCGCAAACCCTAAACGAGGCGTGACCAGAAATTCACCGCCCAGCCCTAGCACAGCGTGAGGCACCGTCCTGGGCCCGGCGTCGGAGGTTCGATTAAGGGGCACGGTTACGCCGCCGCCTGCCAGCAAGTAGGGCGTAAACCGGTCGTGGGGAAATAAGGAAGCTTGCAACCCCAATTCGCCGTACGTGTACTCGCGGTTAAAATATCGTCCTCTGGGGCCCGCTGCCAAAGCGCCGTATCCTGCGTTTAAGAAAGTGCCCACGTGGCCGTCACCAAGGCGATGGCGCACTGTTAGCTCGCCACTGGAGCGGTACTGAGGCAACGCGTAGTCGCCTTGGTAGAGTTGGGCGCCGCCCAGAACCCCCACGCCCAGCGCACGCTGCCGGTAGCTGGTTTTGCGTCCCAGCACGTCAATGGCTAAATTCTCCTGCTTTTCCCGCAAGTACGCCTGCATGCTCGGGCTGTGTTGAGCTGAAGTGTCGGCCGGAGCCCAAATGCGCTGCTGAATGCCCTCGTAAATCAGGGCTTGTACCGACTTCTCGATGGCGTCTTTCACGGCCATTTCGCTCGGCTCGTTGTACGTAAAACCAGTCTCGGTTTCCAGCAAGCGCTTAAACTTAACAAATTGAAACAGGCTGGCGTCAACTTGCTGCGAGAGAATGGTTTTGGACGTATAGACCGTTTTAAGAATTTTGCCCGTGCTGGTGCTGATGGCACGCAGATACACCGTAACCCTGTCTTGACGGTATTGGCCCGAGGCCCCGGCGCCAAAGTAGCGCAGGCCGGCGCCCCCCGTCAGAATGTTGGAATCGTAGGAGATGATGCCTCCCTCCAAGATAATGCCGGCAAAAAGCAACGGGGGAAGCAAAGGCTGAGCCTGCCCCGTTTGTTCGGTGTATTCTGCGCGCGTCGAACGAATAATCTTACGCTCATTAAGCAGGTTGCCCAGGTTTTCCCGCTCAATGGGGTCAAACCACTTGGATTCTTCCAAGGCCCGGAGCAACACGCTGGTTGCGCCTTGGGTGACGGCCGTGGAAAAACTAGACCCGTTGACTTGAGGCTTGTACTGCCCGGTTTGGTCCCGAAATTTGTACACGGCCACTACCACGCGCTGCCGCGCCGCGGGCAGCGTGCGCCACACTTCGTTGGCGCTAATTTCTGCGCCGAGCCGAGCTGGCTCGGGATTCATAAAAGTTTGGTGAAAGTAAGAAGCACAACCACCAAGTCCCGCAGTTAGCAGGACCGCGGCAGCAACCACTAAAGGGCGCAAAAACATGTAATGGGGAAAAGGAATAAACGCTAGGGAGAATAAACGGTTAACTAATCAAGCCAATGCTCTAGTTAGGGAGTGTTGGGGATAGTAATGGTGGTTTGATTGCCAGTCGAAGAATCGGTGACTTGTACCGAGACGCCGTTCGGGCCAGGCGTTACCTGAATTTGATATGTTCCCACGGTATAATTCCCGGCTTTGATGGCACCTTCTCCAAATTGAGAGGCGATAAGCCGGTTGCTGAGTTGGGTCAGCACTTGCTGGTTGAGGTTGGTTGCAAAGTTGTTCAACGGGTCTTGGGTCGCGACGTTATTAGCAACGGCAGGGTCAACCAGAGTGGTTTGTGCCTGCGCGGAACTCAGAAGCCACGCGTAGTTGAAGGGGTTGCCGCCGCCAAAGGCCGGGTTTTTGGGCTCGTACACAAAGTCTTGAGCGCCCGCATGCTTTCCATGCACTAGCAGTAGCAAAAGGACTGCAGAAGTAAGAAGTTTTTGCATATAATACTTGGACCTGAATGATACGGAATCAGTAAGCTTCAATTGCTTGCTTGTTGCCGCGCTCTAGTTGACGACTTACGTTTTGCTCTTCCTGTAGAAAGTTTTTAACTATGTCAATGGCTTGAAGCGCCCCCTCTTCAATTAGGTCGTATTTGGACTGAAGCGGAAATTCCAGCAAATCGGTCTCGTTTACGGTGAGTGCGACAATGGCATTATTGCCGCGAGCAGGCCGCTCGTTGACAGTAATGGTGAAGTCATCGTATCCCGACGGTGGCTCCCAATGACTAAAAAACTGGTCATAGAAGTCGTGGCCTATTTTCGTAATGGTTTGGTCCACAATCAAACCGCTCGACTCCGGCCCAAGCCTTGCCCGTTGGCGTAACGACTGGACAGAGTCGGCCCGCAAAAGCATGCGCAACGCCTCTTCCATTTTTTGCGGAGCCAAAGGCGCCGCTTGGGGAGCCAAAGGTGCTGCCGACTTTTCGCGCAATGGCCGCCCCACGGTTTGTGCCCACGTGAGGGTGCAAGGCAACCCGACCAATGCTGCCACCAACAACCACCGCAAAAAGATGCTAGCTAGCTTAATGCTAACAGACTGGGCAGGAGACATGGCTATGGCAAGGAGTCAAGTAACTGTGTAAACAAAGTGTTTTGTAGTAGAAAAGTGAATAAAAATGCAGGCAAAATCAAATTTAACAGTTGGCAAAAGTAATCATGATTTTAGTATGGCTCAGCCAAAAACTATATAAATATTATCAAAAATTAAATGTCTAGACAGGCCATATGCTGGTAGTCACCAAAGCATATACCAGACTGAAAGCTGCCCTACTTACCCCTGTATTAGGCTACCCCAGCAGTTCCTCAATATCGGCCCGGGTGAGGTGCTTTATCACGGCCTCGTCGGTGGCAATCAACTCGCTCACCAGCGCCAACTTGCGGCGCTGCAGGGCCAGTATTTTCTCTTCTACCGTGCCTTGGGTGATGAACTTGTAGGTGAACACCGGGCGCTGCTGGCCGATGCGGTGGGCACGGTCCACGGCCTGGGCTTCCACGGCGGGGTTCCACCACGGGTCGAGGATGAACACGTAGTCGGCCGCGGTCAGGTTGAGGCCCACGCCGCCGGCTTTCAGGCTGATGAGGAAGATTTTTAGCTCTTCGTCTTCCTGGAAGCGCGTCACTTCGGCCACCCGGTCACGGGTCGCGCCGTCGAGGTAGGCATAGGCCAGCTGGCGCTCATCAAGGGCGGCGCGCACCAACGACAGGTGCTGCACAAACTGACTAAAAACCAGCACCTTGTGTCCTTCGGCCACCACGTTGCGAATCATGCGCAGCACTTCCCGCAACTTGCCCGACTCGTGGGTATAGTTCTCGTCGGCCAGGCGCGGGTGGTTGGCAATCTGGCGCAGGCGCGTGAGGCCTTGCAGCAGCAAAAACTGCGTGCTGGCCGGCCCGTGCTCATCCAGATTCTGCAGAATCTTGTTGCGGTAGAAGCTCTTGGTTTCCTCGTAGGCGTGGGCCTGCTCCTCCGTCATGGGGCAGTAGCTGAGTTGCTCGGTCTTCTCAGGCAACTCCTTGGCTACCTGAGCCTTGTGCCGCCGCAAGATGAACGGCTTGATGAGCGCATGCAGGCGCCGGGTGCGGCCTTCGTCCTGGTGCTTCTCGATGGGCTTGAGGAATTCCTTACGGAAGAAGGCCTGCGTGCCCAGCAAGCCCGGGTTGATGAACGACATCTGCGACCACAAGTCCATGGTGCTGTTCTCCACCGGCGTACCGGTGAGAATGAGGCGGTGCTTGGAGCGCAGCTGGCGCACGGCCTGCGAGGTAGTCGACGACGGGTTCTTGATGGCCTGCGACTCGTCCAGAATCACGTAATCGAACTTGTAACCAGCCAGCAGCTCGGTGTCGAGGCGCACGATGCCGTAGCTGGTCAGTATCACGTCGTAGTCGGCAAACCGCTCGGGGTTCTTGTCGCGGTACGTGCCCGTGTAGGCCAGGATGCGCAGGTCAGGCGTAAATTTCTGAGCCTCGTTCAGCCAATTGAATACCAGCGAAGTAGGCAGCACCAGCAGCGACGCGGCGCCTTGCGCCTCGCCGCTTTCGCGGCGGTGCAGCAGCATGGCCAGCGTCTGAACGGTTTTGCCCAGGCCCATGTCGTCGGCCAGGCAGCCGCCGAAGTGGTAGTCCTGCACAAAGCGCAGCCAGTTATAACCGGCTTTTTGGTAGGGTCGCAGCTCGCCCAGAAAGCCCACGGGCAGAGGCTGGTCCTCCACTTCGGCAAAGTCGCGGAGCTTGGCCAGCTTGCGGCCCATGCGCACTGTGGCCAGCTCATTGCTTTGTAGGTCGGCCACTAGGGCCAAGTGGTAGCGGCGCAGGTTCAGGCCTTCGGGAGTTTCTTCGCCGAAGGCAAACAGCTCCAGATAGTCCGTGAACCACTCTTCCGGGATGATGGCAATTTGCCCGTTGGGCAGCTTGAACTCGCGGCGACGCTGCAAGATGTGACCCCGCAGGCGGATAAACGGCACCTCGATGTCGCCAAAGCGCACCGTGCCGCGCACGTCAAACCAGTCGCCGGCTTCCTGAATGCCCACGTGCACACTGGTCGGGCCAATGAAGTAGCTCTTGGTTGCTGTCGAGGCCGCTTCCACCGTGTAGCCCAGCTCCGCCAGTTCCGAGGTGTTGTCGTGCAGCCACTTAAAGGCTTCGCCTTTGGGTAGCGTGGCGTGGCCGTTTTCCACGGTGAGCTGCCGGGCCCGCAGCTCGGCCACGGTGGCCAGCTCCTGCTCGGGGTTGCGCAGCAGCCGGTGAAACACGTAGCTGTCGGCCGTTTTCTCCAGGTGCACGCTCACGGGCTTGTTGGTGCCCAGCGGCATCAGGTGCGGGCCGTAGCGGAAGCTCAACTCGAAATGAATCTGTTCGGTTTCGGCGCCCGTGAGCAGGGGCACCACGGGCTTGGGCAGCGGAATGCGGCCGCGTCGCGGCGGGCCAGGTGGGCGCACAGGCGCTTCAGGCGCCGGCGGGGCCGGGATGGCGTCGCTGAACGTGAGCTGGGGCCGCGCCACGTAGCGCTCCGACCGAATGTCGAACCCGCGCGCGTGCACCTCAAACGACTCCATGAGCGGCGCCACAAACTTCTGGAAGTAGCTCTCCTCCACGTTGCGCGGCACCACAATGAACTTCTTCTTCAAGAAAGGCTGCAGTTTTCGCCCATCCACGTCCGTGCGGAAGGAATAGAGCAAGTCGCCCAGCAGCAGCCAGGCGGGCTGCAGGCACACCAGCACCGCGTCTTTGTACTGGAAGTCCAGCCGCTGGTTCTGGTACTGAATGGTGGGGAAGTAGTGGGTGCCGTCGTCGTTGCGGCGGAAGTGAAACAGGATGGACGCCTTGGACGGGGCCAGCCCGATTTCCTTCCACGTGGGTTCGCCGTCGCGGCCCATGATGAACACGCACTTGCCCGTCAGCCGGGCCAGCAGCCCCGCCATGCGCGTTTGCACGTACTTCGAAATGGCTTCCTGCAGGGGCTTATCGCCTTTTTCGGCGTTGTAGGTTTTCAGGAAGAATTCGGCCGTAGCGATTTTGCGGGGCCAAAATTCTTTCACCACGGCCTCCTGCTGAATCTGGTCGCACAACTCCACCAACTCGAAGTCGGTGGCGTCGAGGCCCGCCGCAAATTCATGGGCGTTTTTCCCAGAAACTGTCTGGTGTTGAAGCGTTAGCTGCCCGCGCGGGCCCAACTGGACCACGTAGGCCGCAAACAAGTGGCCGAGGAACTCATGCTCGAAGAGCGAGTAGACGATTTGAAACGGTTCTGCGGTAGATACTTTCATAGCCGGGCACGCGTAAAGCGCAAGGTAGGGCCGAAAGTGGAAACCGGCATTGTTGAGCTTCGCGGCGAAAGGAGAAATAAAACCCTTACGGCCCGCAGCGCCCTTGGGTGCTGCGGCGTGCTACAAATTCTCGCGCACGTCCAACTTGCTCGCATTCAGGGCGGGCCGAATGCTGACGGCCAGGGTGATTAGAATGATGGACATGCACGTAAAAAACACGTCCGAAGCCTGCATTTTTACCGGGTAAGCGTCGACCACGCTTGTGGCCATGCCCATGCTCACGAAACCGAAGCGCTGCTGCAGCCAGCACAACGACACGCCGAAGACCAGGCCCGTTGCAGCGCCCACCAGCGCCACAATGGCCCCCACGAAGAGGAAAGTGCGCCGGACGGTGGTTTGGCTGGCGCCCATGGCCAGCAGCACCGCAATGTCTTTTTTCTTGTCGATGACGAGCATCGAGAGCGAGAAAAAAATGTTCAGCGAGGCGATGAGCAGGATGAGCGTGAAGGTGATGAACACAAACAGCTTCTCCACTTTGATGGCCTTGAACAGGCTCACGTGCTGCTCATCAGAGTCTTGCACTTTGAAGTTGGGCCCCAGCTGTTTGCGGAGCTGCTCTTTCACTTGTTCAATCTCGAAGCTGGCGCCCACTTTCACGTAGAGCGCCGTGCGGCGCGTGGTGTAGCCCAACAAGCGCTGCGCGAACGTGAGCGGTACGAAAATGTAGCTGTCGTCGATGTGCTGCTCAATGAGGAACACGCCCCCCGCAATCAGGTCTTCTTCGTTGAAAGCCTTGTCGGGGTCCATGCTCAGCGTTTTTTTGCCGGGCGTGTTGCGCGGGTACAGCAACCGCATGGGAGCCAAGCGGTTGTTGAGCGTGATGCTGAGCTCGTGCTGCACGCCGGCGCCCACCAGGGCCAGCTCTAGGCTGTCGCGGCGCAGGCGGTGGTCGCCTTCCCGGATGTTGGCGTCAATCTGGCTTTGGCCGAAGTAATTGTCCGAGAGGCCGCGCATTTTCACCACCATCTGGCGGTCGTGGTACTGCAGCAGGGCGTTGTCCTCGATGACTTCGGTGAGCAGGGCCACGCCGGGCGTGTTTTCCAGCTTCATCAGGAAGGTGCGGTTCACGTCGAAGGCCTTGCCCTTGGTGGCCGAAATCACCAAGTTGGGGTCCGACTTGCCGTAGAGCGTGCGCACCAAGTCCTCCAGGCCGTTGAACACCGACAGCACAATGATGAGCGCCGCCGTGCCCACCGCCACCCCAATCATCGAAATGTTGGAAATGATGGTGATGATGTTGCGCTTGTTCTTCGAACGAAAATAGCGCCGGGCAATGAGGATGGGAACGTTCACAGACCGCAGATTTAACGGATTTTAACGGAATTAAGCAGATTATTGTGGTTCTGCTTGGGAATGTCTCCACCAAGTATCACCGCCTATCACGGATGAGCGGAACCACAAAGAAATCCGTTCCATCCGTTAAAATCGGTTAAATCTGTGGTCTTACTTCCAGGCTTTCACAATGAGGCCCGTGCCCGAGTCGTGAACGGTGCGGGCGTCGAGCCAGTTCAGCAGCAAGCAGAACGGGAACGTGACGAGGTAATAAAACGGCAGCAACAGGAAAAACAGGCGCGACTTGCCCAGCATCAGAATGGGGTATTTCATGCTCAGGCGCCACGAAATCTGGCCCGGCTCGCCGTAGGCGTAGCGCGCTTCCACGCGCTCGAAGCCGGCCGTGGTGAGCTTTTGTTGAATCTCGCGGATGTTGTAGCCGTCGCGCACGTGCTCCTCGATGAAGCTGGTTTCGTCGTCGCCGTGCACGTCGGAGCCGCCCTGGTCGCTGGGCGTAGAGATGAGCAGCATGCCGCCGTCTTTCAGCGAAGCGTGGATGTTGCGAAACACCTCCACGTCTTCCAGAATGTGCTCCATCACGTCAACCGACAGCGCCAAATCAAACGAATTGGGCTCCTGATAAAGCACCAAATCCTGCACGGCGAACTGCACGTTGCGCCGCCCAATTTGCCGAAAAAACTGGTTAGAGTCGGCCACTTGCTCCTCCTTCACGTCCACGGCCAGGATGTGCCACTTGGCGCTCAGGCTGCTGAGCCAGTATGTGTACTGCCCGTAGCCCGAACCGGCGTCGAGGATGTTCAGCGGCTCTTGGGTGCGGCCCTTGGCCCAGTGGCGCAGCTCGCGGTGCACGTGCCAGGTGCGCAGCAGCAGCAGGTCGAGCAGGGTGTAGAACAAGCGGCGCAACCACGGCCGGCGGTTGAACACCTGGCCGAGCGTCTTCTTAATGGGGTCGTAGTACAATGCGGTGAACTGGTGAAATAGCGAAATGGTGAGTTGATGGGGTTTGGAATGGCGAGCTAGTGACTAAGGCCAGACCGAAGCGCCCCGCCAGACTCACCATTTCACCACTCACTACTCACCCTTGAAAAGCTGGGGCCGGTCGGGCTTTTTCTCGGCTTCGTCGTCGGTTTCTTCTTTGGGCGCGGGCGGTATGTCCAGCGTGCCGAGCACCTGGTCCATGTGGGCGGCGTAGGCGGCGCTGTCGTCGTGGAAGAAGATAAGCTCGGGCACCACCCGGGCCGTTTGGCGGATGCGCTTGGCCAGAGCCTGGCGAATGGCCTTGGCGTTTTCGCGGATGATGTCGAGGCGGTCGTTGGCGTCGTTGCCCAGCAGCAGGCTGAGGTACACGCGGGCCTGGCCCAGGTCGGGCGTCACCTTCACGGTGCTGATGCCGGGCGCCAGCCCGCCGCCGAACAGGTGCGGCAGGTCGCGCTGCAACACCGCGGCCAATTCCTGCTGGAGCAGGCTGGCCATTTTTTGTTGTCGTTTGCTTTCCATAATGACCGGCAAAGGTACGAGGCGTTTTCAGGGTAGGAGAGCAGGAGGGTACGAGGAGTTGACGGGGTGGTTGGGCGGCAGGTGGAAAAACCACAGCCGCGGCTGGAGCCGCACAATACCTTTGCCCCTCGTTGCATTCCTCTTGCCCTACACCTTCCTGGCCTTAGCACCTGGCTAAAAAAACTCCCCCCTCCTACCTCCTTACCCTCATACCCTATCCCCGTTGCTTCGCTTCTTCAAAAGCTCCCTTCCCATTCATCTGCTGGCCTTGCTGGTGCTGGTACTGGCCCTGCGCCTGCCACTGCTGTGGCTGGGCCTGCCCGTGACGGCCGCCGAACTACGCGCCCTGCTGGTGGGGGAGCGGCTGCACGGCGGAGCCATTCCCTACCGCGACCTCTACGACGGCACCGCCCCGCTTGCAGCGGCCGCTTTTGCCGTGCTCGACGCCGTGGTGGCCCGGCCGGTGTGGCTCTACCGCGTGGGGGCGCTGCTGCTGCTGCTCATCCAAGCGCTGCGCCTGAACCTGGTGTTCAATCGCTACGACGTGCACCCCGAGCGCGGCTACCTCGCCGCGCTTACCTACCTGCTGGTGGGCAGCGTGAGCACCGAGTTGGACGCGCTGTCGCCGCTGTTGTTGGGACACACCTTTATCGTGTTTTCGCTCAGCGCGCTGCTGCCCACTTCCCGCGAGGGCTACGACAACCGGCGCCTGTTTCGGGCTGGTTTTCTGATTGGCCTGGGCGCGCTTTGTTACTTGCCGCTGAGCTTGTTTGTGATAGTGGGCCTGTTTGCCGTGGTCATTTTCGCGGCCAATTCCTTTCGGAGCTCCTTGCTGCTGCTGTGCGGGTTTTTCTTCCCGTACGCGCTGGTTGCCACGTTCTTCTTCTATACGGGCGCCATGCCGGGATTCGTGCAGTTTCACCTGTTGCCGGGCCTCACCGACCTGATTGCCAGCGGGCTACCGGCCGGCTTGCGGCTGCGCTTGCTGGTGGTGCCCGTGGTGGTGCTGGCGCTGGCGCTGCTGCGCTCGTTGGGCACGTCGCTGGGCTTGGTGTTTCAGATTAAATTCCGGCAGATGATGTTGGTGTGGCTGCTCGTGGCCATTGCCACCGCGGCCGTAGAGCGGGGAACGGCGCCCGGGGTGCTGGTGCTCCTGCTGCCGCCACTGGCGTATTTCGGCTTGTTTCTGTGGCAGCGCTATGAGCACATGTGGATGCTGGAGCTATTGCTGCTGCTCGTTCTCAACGCGGCCGTGGTGCTGCGCTTTCGGGCCCACATCCCCCGCCTCGAAGCCCTGCTGCGCATGCCGGCCGAGAGCCGCTTCGGTCTCGAGCCCGACCCGCGGTATGCGGCAGTTCGTGGGCAAACGCTGCTCATTTTAGGGGCCGACGACCGGGCTTATTTTCACAATCACCCGGCCACGCCCTACCTCGATTGGGCGTTGTCCCAAGTCGACTTTGGCCACCTCAACGAGTACGCCGCCGTGGTGCGCATAGCCCAGAAAATGGGTCCCCTACCGCCTGCTTACCTGCTGGACCAAACCAGGCAGGTGCCGCGACTCAAGCAATTATTGCCCGCCCTATTTGGCCCTTACCAACCCACTGGCCTGCCAGGCCTATACCGTCGTAGAGCAGGGCAGTAGCGACAAGCGGCTTGGGCTACACCCAGCACCAATGGGCGCTGCGGCGGGTGGTGGGCACGCTGCGCAAGAAAGTGGTGAGCGGTTCCAGGTCCGTGAGCAGGGCGGTGAGCACCAGCACGCGGCCGTCGGCCAGGTGCAGGCGCAGATAGTCGTACTTGGCCCAGAAAGTGCGCCGCGCCCGGCACGTCACCCGCTCCACTTGGCCGAGGTCGCGCTGCGCAAACCCGACGCGCTGGCCGTTTTCGTACACTTCGAACCGGTTTTCGGTGGGCTCAAAAACCAGGACCGTCTCGTGGTTTAGCGCCCAGTAGCGCAAGTGCAACACCAGCGCCGGGCCGCTAAGCAACAAGGTGAACAGCAGGAAGCCGCCCGTCAGCAACCACTCAAATGCGCTGGCCGGCTGAGTGCCCAGCGCCACGGTTGGCAGCACGCTCAGCCCAGCCCCCAGCGCCAGCAGTGGCCAAAACAGCAAGCCCATTTGCCGGGCCGCCGTGGTTTGGTACACAAAGCTGCGCTTGCTGAAAAGCCCACTCACCCAACGCAGGGCCCCCAGCACGAGCAGTAGCACAAGCGCGGCTTCAAGCAGCGGGCGAAGAAAAGAAAACTTCATCAGTGAAAAGCCCCGCCAGCTGCTTTAGGCCCGCACCTGTACCCAGGCCTCGTTGGCTTCGTGCGCCCGCAGCCGGCCAAAGCTTTCCAAAGCCAGCCCATGTTGAGCAAACACCTCCAGCACGGCCGCGCGGCCTTCCGGGGCTACGCATACCAGCAAGCCACCAGACGTTTGCGGGTCGCACAGCCACGCCCGCTGCTCGTCGCTGATGGGCCCCACTTTGTGGCCGTAGCTGGCCCAGTTGCGGTTGGTGCCGCCCGGCACGCTGCCTTGTTTCAAATAAGGCTCGGCTGCCGCAATGCGGGGCACTTTGTTAAAATCAATTTCGGCCGTCAGGCCGCTGCCTTCGCAGACTTCGGCCAAGTGGCCCAACAGGCCAAACCCGGTCACGTCGGTCAGGGCTGTCACGGCGGCGAGCTTGCTCAACTCCGCCCCAATCTTGTTGAGCTGCATCATTTGCTCCGGAGCAATGGCAGCGTCCTCATCCCGCAAAATGCCCTTTTTCTGCGCCGTGGTCAGGATGCCCACGCCCAGCGGCTTCGTCAGAAACAATTCCGAACCCGCCGTGGCCGTGTCGTTCTGCTTCAAGTTCTTTATGTCCACCATGCCCGTCACGGCCAAGCCAAAAATAGGCTCCGGCGAGTCGATGCTGTGGCCCCCGGCCAGCGGAATTCCGGCCTCGGCACAAATGCTGCGGGCGCCTTCCAGCACCCGGCGGGCCACTTCGGGCGGCAGCTTGTCCACGGGCCAGCCGAGCACGGCAATGGCCAGCAGCGGCCGCCCGCCCATGGCGTACACATCCGAAATGGCGTTGGCCGAGGCAATGCGGCCGAAATCGTAGGCGTCGTCCACGATGGGCATGAAAAAGTCGGTAGTCGAAATCACCGCCTGCCCCCCGCCAATGTCGTACACGGCCGCGTCGTCACGGCTGGCGTTGCCCACCAGCAGTTTGTCGTGCTGGGGTTGGGTAATGCTGGTGTGCAGCATCTGGTCAAGCACGGCCGGGGCGATTTTGCAGCCGCAGCCCGCCCCGTGGCTGTATTGGGTGAGCTTGTAGTCCGTTGTTGGAGTCATGAAAGCAGAAGAATAGGCGCCACTGCGCCGGTTGCAGACCACAAAAGTCCGCAAAGAGTTTTGGAGTCGTGAGATTGAACGGTCCCACTAACGCTAAACGCAAAGAGAGGAACCACGGCTCGGCAAGATTACTGCCACCATAGTTCCTCTCTCTACTCAGAAATGGAAGCGCTTATGACGCCTTCGCATTCACCATTACGGGCAATTCCACGTTCTCCCAGCGTAGCACCAAGCCTTTGGGTGTCACTTCATAAAGCAGCCGCTCGGTCAAGGCGGCGGCTTTGCGGGGCGTCACCATCACGCGCAGGGCGTCCTGCTTCTCGTCGTATTTAAACGCTCCCCACTGGTTGGGTACTTTGTTGAAAATCACGGTCCACTGCCCCTCGGCCGGAATCACGAAGAAGCCATACTTGCCAGCGGGCAGCGGCTTGCCTTCCACCGTCACGTCCTTGCTGAATTCCACCGTGGTGGCCTCGTTGGCCCCGGCGCGCCACACCTTGCCGAAGGGCTCCAGCCCGCCGAAAATCTTGCGGCCTTTCACGGCCGGGCTGCTGTAGTTCACGGTCACATCGGCTGCCCCAATCTTGCCCGTGGCCGTTGCAGCCGGGCTCGGCTTGGTTTGCACAAGCGCCCGCGACTCTGGCGCTGGCATTGGCTGCGCTTGCGGGGTAGGGGTCACTTGGGCGTAAGCAGCGCTGGCGGTAAGCGCGGCGGCTAACCCAAGGGCGAGGCGGCGAAATAATAAACTGGTTTTCATGGGAGGAAAACATTAAAAAGTGAAGGTATGGCCCCCAACATATGCCGCGGACGCATCCGGAAACCCCTCGCAGGTAGCTCAGGTTTACAAAGACTTTGATAGGGGCCTGGCCGTTGCGTCGAGAACCGGCCAACTACGACGGGCTAAAGTCCGAAAAAAAACACCCAAATTATTTGATTTACAGGCATGCCACTGGCCGAGCGGGTCGTTTTGCAAAGTCTGAGCAAGCTGCTTTTGCGCTTGCGGCGTGGGAACCAGCCCTTGTACTTGCAAGTACATTCCTTGCTTTTGCTTCCCAGCTATGGTCAAAATTACTACGCTCCTGGTTCTTTGGGTAATGTGCTGGCACGTGGCGGCGGCCCGCGCCACCTCATTGCCAACAAGGCCGGCCAGCGTCGAGTTTGTTCGGAACGATGGCCAATGGCCTGCGGTCGTGCGCTTTGCCGCGCCGCTGGCCAACGGGCAGCTTTTTCTGGAAGACTCAGGCTTCACCTACGCCCTCACCTCCCCCCGGCCGCACCATCTGAGCGACGATGACGCCCGCCCGGTGCCGCCCCGGGGGCACGCCTATCGGGTGCGGCTGGAAGGCAGCCTAAACGCTCCGCCAGTAGGCGAGCAACCCACGCCCGGCCGCCACAACTACTTCCGCGGCGATGACCCCGCCCAGTGGGCCAGCGACGTGCCCGGCTTCCGCGCTGTGGCCTACCCGGAGGTGTACCCCGGCGTTGGCCTGCGGCTCTATGAAAATGCGGCGCAGCAACTCGAATACACATTCACGGTGCAGCCCGGCGGTCGGCCCGCGGCCATCGCCCTGCGCTACGACGGCGCCACCACGCTGGCCCTCGACGCCGAGGGCAACCTGCGCATCGCCACCAGCGTGGGCACCGTGACCGAGTTGGCCCCCCGCGCCTGGCAAACCGATGCCGCCGGACAGCAGCAGCCGGTGCCTTGCGCCTTCGAGGTGGCTGGCAACTCGGTGCGCTTTCGTTTGGGTGCTTACGACGCGGCCCGCCAGTTGGTCATCGACCCGGCCGTGGTGTTCGCCACCTTTAGCGGCGCTACGGCTGATAATTGGGGCCACACCGCGACCTACGACGCGCAAGGCAATTTTTATTCGGCCGGCACGGTGTTCGAGCCCGGCTACCCGACCAGTTTGGGTGCGTTCGACCCCAGCTTCAACGGGTCGGTGGACGTGGCCATCATCAAGTACAACCCCGCCGCCACCGGAGCTGCGGCTCGCGTATACGCCACCTACTTGGGCGGCGCCGAGGCCGATGTGCCCCACCGCTTGGTGACGGACGCCCAGGGCGAGTTGGTCATCTTCGGTACCACAAGCTCGGCCAACTTTCCCGTCACTGTGGGAACCTACGACTCAGGCTTCAACGGTGGTCCCGCGCCCCAAACCGGCACCGATGACATTGCTTACCGCCGCGGCGCCGACTTGTTCCTGGTCCGCTTGAGCGGTGGCGGCAACCAACTGCGCGGCAGCACCTATCTGGGCGGCACCGGCACCGACGGCTTTGCCGTGGCCTCCACGCCGGTTCTCGGAGGGCCTCCGGTGCTTTTGCCAGGTACGTCGCTGCGATTTTTGGGCGATGTGCAACTCGATGCTGCGGGCAATGTTTGCGTGGCCACAGCCACAGACAGCCGCGATTTCCCTGCCGTAGCTGCTTATGCCACCACTTATCGGGGGGGACGCGGCGACGCCGTGGTCTGCCAGCTTAGCCCCGACCTGCGGCAGTTGCGCTGGAGCACCTTTTTGGGTGGCAACGACGCGGATGCCGCTTTCGCGCTGGTGCCCGACCGCCAGGGCGGGCTGTACGCGGTGGGGGGCACCCGCAGCCCCGACTTTCCCTTCTCGGCCGGGGCCTATCAATCGGGGGTTGGCGGAAGTACCGACGGCTTCGTGGCGCACTTGAGCAGCAACGGGCGGGTGCTGCTGGCCGCTAGCCGCCTGGGCACCGCCCTCGACGACGTGGTCCGCTTGGTGCAGCTCGACGCGGCTGGCAACGTGCTGGTGCTGGGGCAGTCACTCGGCCTGATGACGCCCACGCCGGGCCACTACGGTGAGCCAGGGCGTGATTTTCTGCAGCAGCTTTCGCCCGATTTGCGGCAATCGCAGTTTACGGCCATCATCAGCGCCTCGTCGGCGACGTATCCCATGCCAGCCGACATCGCCTTGGGGGTTGACGAATGCGACCGGATTTATGTGGCCACGATGGCCTATCCCGACCAAGTAATTGGTGTTCCGCTTGCGGCCACGCCGGTTGGCACGCGGTTTTTCTACGCGCTGCGGCTCAGCGCTGGGGCACGAGCGCTCGAGTACGCCACTGCCTTGCCCGGCGAGCATGTGCATGGCGCCAGCCGGATTGACCCTCGCGGCAACCTGTACCTGGCGGTGTGCGGCAATTGCGAAGCCCGGTATTCTTTGTCACTGCCTGCGGGCGTTAACACGTTTTCTGCCCACACGGCCACGGGCAAATGCAACGACGCTTCCCTCAAAATTGACCTCAGCCCCGCGGCGTCGGGCAATGCGCCGGCGCGAGTCGTGTGCGCCAACGCCGCGCCCCTGCTGCTGGGCGGCAGTCCCGCTGGCGGCACCTGGACCGGGCCAGGGGTGGGGCCGGCACCCGGCGGCGGGTATCAGTTTGTGCCTTCGGCAATTCTACTGGGCCAACAAGTGCTCACCTACACTCCCCCCGGCGGAAGCGTGTGCCCGGCGACCAGCCAGTCGGTCATCGTGGCCGCGCCCACGCCCATTACCGTTACACCGGTCGGCCCCTATTGCTACAGCACAGATTTTACTCCCAATACCATTCTGAGTGCCCAGCCCGCCGGCGGCTTTTTTTCTGGTCCAGGAGTCACGTATAGCTACCTGTCTGCGGGTACCTACAGGGCGTCTTTCAGTGCGGCCTTGGCTGGGCCGGGCGCGCACACCATCACCTACACCCTCAACCAGAACGGGCAGTGTGGAACGGCCACGCAGGTAGTCACCGTAAGGGGCGCCCGGATTCGTCTTTTTCCAGCCGATACCGCATTCTGCGGCGAAGCACCACGCCCGTTCCAGGTCCGTGCTACTCCGGCGGGTGGGGTGTGGAGCGGGCCCAGCATCAGCCCCACTGGGTATTGGACTCCCCCAGGACCGGGGGCCCCCACCGGCCCGGCCACTTACACCTACACCAGCCCCGACGGCTGCGTGGCGCGGCAGAATCTTGGCGTGAGAACATACGCCAATGTGGCCCCGAACGCAGTTATCAACCTGCCTGTCTGTGCCAATTTTCCGGACTACACGGCGCTGGCACCTGCCACGCTCAGCTTTCCGGCCCAATCCGTGTATGCCAGCTACTACTGGGACTACGGCGACGGCACGTTTAGTGGGAGCTACGTTGGTTCGATACCGGCGCAGACCCACACGTACGAATACCCCGGAACGTACACCGCCACCCTGAGCATTCAATACGGCATCGGCTGCACTAAAACCCTGCAAATTGCGCCCATCGTCGTCGGGCCAAGCGAGCCGCTTCCCAACATCATCACGCCCAACGCCGACGGCCTGAACGAAACCTTCGTGCAGCAGCAGTTTTGCGAGGCCCCAGCCTTGCACGTCTTCTCGCGCTGGGGCCAGGAAGTGTACCGCACCGCGCACTACCGCAACGACTGGGCCGCGCCCGGCCTGCCCAACTGCATCTATTACTACCGCTTGCTGGGCGAGCAGGGCCGTGCCGCGAAGGGTTGGCTGGAGGTGCGCCGCTAAGCGCCGCCTTGCATTCCATAGCCGGATGTCGTACCTTTGTCCCCGAAGTTGGTATTCGCTTTAGCAAAGAGGGGACGTGCAGTCCCCTCTTTTTTTGCCCGCTCGTTTCAATTCTTATGTCCATCGACCGCAACCTGCTGCTCGAAATGCTCCGCGACGCCATCGGCGACCAGGAGCTGTTCATTGTGGGCCTCACCGTGTCCGATTCGGTGCTGCCGAAGGTCACCGTCACCCTCGACGGGCCCGAGGGCCTCGCCATTCAGGCCTGCGCCACCATCAGCCGCCGCCTGGCCCGCCGCATCGACGAGCACTACGGCGAAGACTCGGCCTACTCGCTGGAAGTCACCAGCCCCGGCGCCGACCAGCCCCTCACCGACCCGCGCCAATACCCGCGCCACATCGGCCGCTCCTTGGCCCTCAAACTCAACGACGGCACCGAGAAAACCGGCGTGCTCGCCGCCGCCACGCCCGAGGGCGTGGAAATCGAAGAAGTTATCAAACAAAAAACCAAGAAAACCACCCTGCCCGCCGCTTTTTATTCCTTCGGGGACATTAAGGAAGCCAAGGTTGTTATTTCATTTAAGTAACGAGTTGTCAGTTGTTCGTTGTCAGGTGCTAGCCCACATTGAGAACCGAACAACCCAGCAACTGACAACGAACAACTGACAACTACAATGAACAGCCACGAATTAATTGAGTCCTTCAGCGAGTTTGCCCGGAGCAAGAACATCGACCGACCCACGATGATGAGCATCTTGGACGACGTGTTTCGTACCATGATTCGCAAGAAGTACGACCAGGACGAAAACTTCGACGTTATCATCAACCCCGACAACGGCGACTTAGAAATTTGGCGCAACCGCGAAATCGTGGACGACAACTCGGAGGATATCTGGGACCACGACAAAATTCCGCTGGCCGAAGCCCAGAAAATAGAGCCCGACTTCGAAATTGGTGAGTCGGTGGCCGAGGGCATCAAACTGGAGGATTTCGGCCGTCGCGCCGTGCTTATGGCCCGCCAAACGCTGATTCAGCGCGTGAAGGACTTGGAACGCGACAACCTCTACCAGAAATACAAAGACCAGGTGGGCGAAATCGTGACCGGCGAAGTCTACCAGGTGTGGAGCCGCGAGGCCCTCATCATGGACAAGGACGACAACGAGCTGGTGATGCCCAAGGGCGAGCAAATCCCCAAAGACCGGTTCCGCAAGGGCGACACCGTGCGCGCCGTCGTGCACCGCGTCGAGGTCATCAACGGCACGCCGAAAATCATCCTGTCGCGCGCTGCACCCGCTTTCTTGGAGCGGTTGTTTGAGCTGGAAGTGCCTGAAATTTACGACGGCCTCATTGTCATCAAGAACGTGGTGCGCGAGCCCGGCGAGCGCGCCAAAGTGGCCGTGGAGAGCTACGACGAGCGCATTGACCCTGTGGGCGCCTGCGTCGGCATGAAGGGCAGCCGCATCCATCCGGTGGTGCGCGAGCTCGAAAACGAGAACATCGACATCATCAATTACACCGATAACCTGGAACTCTATATTGCGCGGGCACTATCGCCGGCCAAAGTGGGTTCTATGAAGATAAACCAGGAAAGTGGCCGGGTTTCGGTGTTCATGAAGCCCGACCAGGTGAGCCTGGCCATCGGCCGCGGTGGCGCCAACATTAAGCTGGCCAGCCGGTTGGTGGGCATGGAAATCGACGTCTTCCGCGAAGCCATTGACTACGAAGAAGACATCTCACTGGACGAGTTCCAGGACGAAATCGAGCCCTGGGTACTGGCCGAGCTGAAGAAAATTGGTCTCGATACCGGTCGCGCCGTGTTGGCGGTAAAGAAAGACGACATCGTGCGTCGCACGGAGCTCGAAGAAGAAATGGTGGACGATGTGTACCGCATTATCCGTCAGGAATTCGCCGACGATGAAGACCTCGACGAAAGCTCCCTAGAAGCCGCCAAAAAGCGCGCTGCTGACGATGCTAATGGCAAAAGCAAGGACGAAGAAGCCGCGGTTACGCACGCTTCGGAAGCCGAGATTACCTCTGAACACACTCCTTTGGTGGCTGAAATGACCGATGAACCCAAAGTAACTGCTGAGGAAGCGGGCGCAAGCTCTCCCGCCGAGTCAGCCCAATGACGGCCGCGCGGCCGGTACGGCAAGGGTAATAAATCGTGCCAGCAGGCGCGGTTTACGCCCTGCTGGCAAGATTTAATGTAATACCTTTGCAATTAGAAGCGTATCGTACGCGAGAAAAGATAGAATGGCGGAAGCAACCCCGAAACGGCTACAACAGGCGGCCAAAGACCTGAACATTGGAATGGACAGGGTGGTCGAGGCCCTGGCCAAAAAAGGCATACAAGTAGAAAACAAGCCGACCACGAAGCTCACCGGTGAGCAAGTGGCCTCGCTTGAAAAGGAATTTGCAGCCTCAGCTCACGACCGTCAGGAGGCCCAAAAGGTCATTCAGGCGAAGCGTCAGAGCGACCTTGATGCGGCGCCCAAGCCCGCACCGGCACCCCCGCGTCCGGCCCCTATGGCTGCGCCTGCGCCGGCTCCCAAGCCGGCAGCGCCCGTTGCTCCCGTAGCGGCTGCTGCTCCGGCGCCCGCCCCTGTGGCCTCCGCACCGGCGGCTCCCGCCGCTGCGGCACCTGCCCCCACGCCCGCTCCCCAAGCGCCAGCCGCGCCTGGGCTCAAGGTGTTGGGCAAAATTGAATTGGACAGCAAAGGCCGGGTAGTGCCTCCCAAGCCAGCTCCGGCACCCGCGGCCGCAGCTCCTGCCCCAGCTCCAGCGCCAGTAGCTCCGAAGGTGGAAGCACCTGCGCCGCCCAAAGTAGAAGCTCCTGCCCCGGCACCGGCGGCCCCCGTGGCTCAGCCTGCAGCTAAAGTTGAGCCGACTCTGGCTCCTCCCGTGGCGCCAGCGCCCGCACCGGTTGCTGCCCCAGTGGCTGCGGCTCCTGCTGCACCTGCACCGGAAGCTCCAGTCGAAAGCGCCGCTCCCGAAGATACCAGCACTATTGTGGCTAAGTCGGACACGCTAAAGGGCCTTACGGTTCTGGGCAAAATCGACTTGTCTTCCATTAACAACGACCGTCGTGGTCCGGGTGGCCGTGGCCCCCGTCCTATTGCCTCTTCGGACGTAAGCAAGCGTGGCTTGCCCGCTGGCCCCGGCCAGAAGAAGCGTACGCGCCTGCCCGGCCCTCCTGGCAGCACTACGTCGCCGCCCAGCCCCGGCTACCAGGGCAACCGCCCGGCTGGTGCTCCCGGCCAAGGTGGTGGCAGTGGTTACCAAGGCAACCGCCCCGGTGGCGGCCAAGGCCAAGGCGGGCAGCGTCCGGGCCAGCCCAACCAGCGCCCCGGCCAGCCCGGTCCCAAGCCAAATGCGCCCGCACTCACGCCAGAGCAGGCTGAAAAGCAGATTCAAGAGCAGATTAAGGCCACGCTGGCCAAACTCGGCGGCAACAAAGCCACCGGCCAGGCCAACCGCGCCAAGTATCGCCGCGACAAGCGAAGCATGCTGGCAGAGGACCGCGAGGCCCTGCGTGCGCAGAACGAGCTAGACGCTAAAACCCTCAAGCTCACCGAATTCATCTCGGCCAACGACTTGGCCTCGCTGATGGACGTGAACGTGAACGAGGTTATTAAGGTGTGCTTGGGCATGGGCATGTTCGTGTCCATCAACCAGCGCCTCGACGCTGAAGCCATTACGGTGATTGCCGACGAATTCGGTTTTGACGTGGAATTCCTGTCGAAAGAAGAGGAAGAAATCAGCATTGATGCCGGCGACGCCGAAGAAGACCTGCGTCCCCGTGCCCCCATCGTGACCATCATGGGCCACGTTGACCACGGCAAAACGTCGCTGCTTGACTACATCCGCGACGCAAGTGTGGCCAAGGGCGAGGCCGGCGGCATCACGCAGCACATTGGTGCTTACGAGGTGCGGACCAAATCGGGTCAGCCCATCACCTTCCTTGATACGCCTGGTCACGAAGCCTTTACGGCCATGCGTGCCCGTGGTGCCAAGGTGACGGACATCGCCATCATCGTGGTAGCCGCCGACGACTCGGTGATGCCGCAGACGAAGGAAGCCATCAACCACGCGCAAGCAGCTGGGGTGCCAATTATCATTGCCCTCAACAAGATTGATAAGCCCTCGGCCAACCCCGAGAAAATCCGTGAGGAGCTTTCTCAGATTAACATTCTGGTGGAAGAATGGGGTGGCAAATACCAGAGCCAGGAGGTTTCGGCCAAGTCAGGCATTGGCATTGAAGACTTGCTAGAGAAGGTGCTGCTGGAGGCCGAATTGCTCGACCTCAAGGCGAACCCTGACCGTGGCGCCATTGGCACCGTTATCGAAGCTTCGCTGGACAAGGGCCGTGGCTACGTGACCACCGTGTTGGTGCAAACCGGTACGCTGAACGTAGGTGACGTGATTCTGGCCGGCCCGCACTTCGGTCGCGTGAAGGCCATGACCGACCACCGCGGCAAGAAAATGAAGACGGCTCCGCCCGCTACGCCGGTGCAGGTGCTTGGTCTGACCGGTGCCCCGCAGGCCGGCGACCGCCTTCAAGTGATGGAGACGGAACGCGAAGCCCGCGAAATTGCCACTCAGCGTCTGCAATTGGCCCGTGAGCAAACCATCCGGACCAAGAAGCACATCACGCTGGACGAAATCGGCCGCCGCTTGGCTATCGGTTCGTTCAAAGAACTCAACATCCTGGTAAAAGGCGACGTGGACGGTTCGGTGGAAGCTCTTTCCGACTCGTTGCTGAAGCTTTCGACCCCGGAAGTGAAGGTGAACATTCTCTCGAAAGGGGTGGGTGCCATCTCGGAAAGCGATGTACTGCTGGCTTCGGCTTCCGACGCCATCATCATCGGTTTCCAGGTGCGGCCTTCGCAGAGCGCCCGCAAACTGGCCGAGAACGAGCAGATTGACATTCGTCTGTACTCCATTATTTACAATGCCATCAACGAGGTGAAGGATGCCATGGAAGGCATGCTGGCCCCGACGGTGCAGGAAGTGGTGGTGGCCAACGCCGAAGTGCGTCAGGTGTTCAACATCACCAAAGTCGGCACCATTGCCGGCTGTATGATGACGGAAGGCACCATGACCCGCAAAACCAAGGTGCGCGTGGTACGCGACGGCATCGTATTGCATACCGGCGATATTCAGGACCTCAAGCGTTTCAAAGACGACGTGAGCGAAGTGCGCC
Organism: Hymenobacter sp.; assembly: GCF_036388155.1. Taxonomy (NCBI): domain Bacteria; kingdom Pseudomonadati; phylum Bacteroidota; class Cytophagia; order Cytophagales; family Hymenobacteraceae; genus Hymenobacter; species Hymenobacter sp. The sequence continues at coordinate 98,438 of NZ_DASVSI010000103.1, forward strand.
AGGGCTACGAATGCGGTATTTCCATTAAAGGCTTCAACGAGTTGCAAGAAGGCGACAACATTGAGGGCTTCGAAGAAAAGGAAATCAAGCGGACGCTGTAAACGCGAAAGCTGCCAAAAGAAAAGCCCCGGCTGCGATGCGCAGCCGGGGCTTTTTGTGTTAAGTGAGGTAAGCTTAAAAGAGGAGGAATTGCTTCTTGCTTTTGCGTTTGTGCACTAGGGGTTTACCCTTGGGGTTGGAAGCACCAACTGGGTGGCTCATGCCGCGCTTTTGGGACATATAGCCAGGTTTGCCGGGTTGTGATTTGAACTTGCGCACCATGAAGCCGTTGCCGCTGCGGTTGGAGTCGAACTGCCGCTCGGGGCCGCCGTTGCGGCCAAAGCTGGTGTTTCCGGTGCGGGCTTCGAGGAGGGCCATTTGTTGGTCCTGCTTGATTTCTTCGGGGGTCATGGAAGCACGGCGCTGGTTACGAGCCAGTTCCTGGGCATTGTTGCCGGTGTTGCGGCGCGCGCCTTCCTCGCTGGTGCCGCGGCCCGAGGAGGGAAAAACCGGGCCGGTTTGAGCATGCGCTACGGAAACGGCGGCAAAACTGAGGCCGCTGTAAAGTGCGGCGGCGAAAAGAATTTTCATGTCGGAAGCGAAGCGGTGGAAGGAGAAGTTGCGACTTAACGAATGTTCGCACGGGGTGGTTCATTGCGCCAGGGGACGGGGCCCACTGGGACGTTAAGCTGCCCCTAAGTTCGCAACTTATTTTAAATCGACCAATTACCGGCTTCTGATAAATGAGAGCTTGAAGCCAAAAAGGCAAAACCGCTGCCCATCACTCGATGGACAGCAGTTTTTTCACGTTCAATGGAAGGGCTCGGTTTAAAGTCGGCCGGCGCGTAGCGAGTCCCGAATTTCCATGAGTAGCTGCTGGTCGGTGGTGGGCGGTGGCGCTACGGGCGATACTTCGACCGGCTTCTTCTTGATGCTGTTGGCGGCTTTCACCACCCAAAAAATGACAAAGGCGATGATAAGGAAGTAGATAATGGCATTGATGAAGCTGCCGTAGGCAATGGCGGCAGAACCCGCTTTCTTGGCTTCTTCCAGCGTTGCGTACGGCTTGCCATCGAGGGTGAAGAACATGTTTTGCAGGTCAATGCCTTTGGTGAACAAGCTCAGGATGGGCATGAGGATATCGTCGGTGAGGGAAGTGACGATTTTGCCGAACGCTGCGCCAATGATGACGCCGACTGCTAAGTCGAGCACGTTGCCCTTAGAGATGAACTCTTTGAATTCGGAAACAAAACCCATGGTGGCAAAAGGTGTTAAGGTGAAAAAGGAGTGTTGAGCTAAATCTACCTGTTTATAAGCAAATACTTCTATTGGTCTCCCCCCTGCAAAGCTGGGAGAACGACAGGCAGCAACGTGCGCTGTTTCGGTTGATAAAGCCGTGTAGACGACGAGCAATGACTGTGGGCCGACCAAGGTCTCCATGCCCGTGTTCTATCTTTGGCGGGCCCAAATCATTCCGGCCCTTGTGTTCGCTATGTCTGCTTCCTACGAAAACCTGCTGTACGACCTGGATTCCGCTACCGGCATCCTCACCCTTACCATCAACCGTCCCAGCAAGCTGAACGCGCTGAACGCGGCCACCATCGACGAAATCGACCGGGCCATGCAGCGGGCCCTGGACGAGCCGGCCGTACGCGGCATCATTGTGACCGGAAGCGGCGAAAAGGCTTTTGTGGCCGGAGCCGACATCGCCGAGCTGGCCGCGCTAACGCCGGCGCAGGCGGCTCGCGCGTCTGAACATGGCCAGGAAGCATTCTGCCGCATCGAAGAAAGCACCAAACCCGTGGTGGCGGCGGTGAACGGCTTTGCACTGGGCGGTGGCTGTGAACTGGCCATGGCTTGCCACATGCGCGTGGCCTCCGACAATGCCCGTTTTGGCCAGCCGGAGGTGAACCTGGGCCTGCTGCCGGGTTACGGCGGCACGCAACGCCTGCCGCAGCTCATCGGCAAAGGCAAGGCCATTGAGCTGCTGCTTACGGCCGACCAAGTGAAGGCCGATGAAGCCCTGCGCTTGGGTTTGGTAAATCACGTGGTGCCCCAGGCCGAGCTGTTGGCGTTTTGCCAGCAGCTGCTGGGCAAGATTCTGGGCAAAGCCCCCCTGGCCGTGGGCATGGTGCTGGAATGCGTGAATGCGCACTACGCCAAAGACGCCGACGGCTACGAGGCCGAGGTAAAGGCTTTTGGCCGCGCGTTCGAAAGCGACGATTTCAAAGAAGGCACCACGGCATTTGTGGAGAAGCGCCCGGCGGTATTCACCGGCAAATAAGCCTTCTACCAATGAGGAACGAGGAATGAGGAATGAGGAATGGCCGCTCGGCACGTTCTAATTCCTCATTCCTCGTTCCTCATTCTTCATTAAAAAAAGAATGAGTGTAGCGAAAAGATTGGCCTCGCAAACGGCCGTGTATGGCGTGAGCAGTATCGTGGGCCGCGTGCTCACGTATTTTCTCGTACCGGTGTACACGAAGGCTTTTGCAGCGGCCGAATACGGGGTGGTGACGGGGCTATACGCCTACATCTCGTTTTTGAACGTGGTGTTCACCTACGGCATGGAAACGACGTTTTTCCGGTTTGCCAACCGGCCGGGCGCCGACCGCCAGGAACTGTACAGCCGCACCTTGAGCCTGCTGCTGGTGAGCACTGTGGTGCTCACGGGCATTCTCATTTTGCTGGCGCGCCCGCTGCTGGGGTTGCTGGAAATACCTGCTGAGCACGAACGGTACGCCGTGTGGATGGCCTTGATACTGGGCCTGGATGCGCTGACGGCCATTCCGTTTGCCCGGCTGCGCCTGGAAAACAAGGCGCGTAAATTCGCTGCCATCAAGCTGGTGGGCATTGTGGCGAACGTGGTGCTGAACCTCTTCTTCATCATCCTTTGTCCAGCCGTGATGAGCGGCAAGTGGCTGCCCAGCTTGCAGCCCTTGGTGGCGCGTCTTTATGACCCCACTTTGGGCGTGGGCTACGTGTTTCTCTCCAACCTCTTTGCCAGTGGCCTCACGCTGCTGCTGCTGTGGCGCGAGTTATTGGACTTCCGCTTCGGCCTGAACCTGGCGTTCCTGAAACCGCTGCTGCAATACGCTTACCCGCTGATGCTAATGGGCCTGGCGGGAATGGTGAACGAGACGCTGGACCGCATTCTGCTGCCCAAGTGGCTGCCCGATAATTTCTATCCGGGCCAAAGCAGTCTCACGGCGGTGGGCATTTACGGGGCGTGCTACAAGCTCAGCATCTTCATGACTTTGGTCATTCAGGCTTTTCGCTACGCGGCCGAACCGTTCTTCTTCTCCCAAAGCACCGACAAGAATTCGCCGGCCACCTTCGCCCTCATTCTGAAGTGGTTCACGCTGTGCTGCGCGGTCATCTTTGTGGGCATCAGCTTGAATGTGGAAGACATTGCGGGTACGTTCTTGCAGCGGCCTGAATACCTGCAAGGGCTGGGCGTGGTGCCCATCCTGTTGCTGGCCAACTTGTTTCTGGGGGTGTACTACAACCTCTCGGTGTGGTTCAAGCTGACGGACAAGACCTATTACGGCACCTATATCGGCGCAGGTGGCGCGGTGCTTACCATCGTCCTCAACTTCCTCCTGATTCCGGTGCTGGGCTACATGGGCTCGGCTATAGCCACGCTGGCCTGCTATTTCATGATGGCTATGTTGTGCTGGAGATTGGGCGAGCGGCACTTTCCGGTGCCATACCCGGCGTTGCGGCTGGGTTTGTGGCTGCTAGCAGCATCCGCGCTGGTAGCGCTGGGGTGGTGGATACAACCACAAGATTGGTGGGTGCGCCACGCCTGGCACGCGGGCCTGACCTTGGCGTTTCTGGCTGCGCTGTATCTGGTGGAGCGGCCGCAACGGTTGAGTGGTTCTGAGAGCCGCTAACACAAATTGCCTGGCCTAAGGCCGCGAGCTTTGCCAAGCCGGCCATCCAGGGCCAGCGTCGCGACAAGTTGCTCCACACGGCTATTTACCGGCAGCTCGACGCCTTGGTGCCTGCTCGCTATGTGGTGTTCAATGCCCCGTCACTGGAAGAAAACGAGGTCATGTTTTACTCCAGTCGCAACCTGTGCGCGTGGTGGCCTACTTTCCCCGATGTGCAGGCTCTGCGTGCCAAAGGAGTCCGGATAGCCGCCTTGGCCGACCACGGCCAGCAAGTGCTCCCCGCCTATCTGCGCGAGCCGTGGGTGCTCATCGTCGCCCCGCCGCTCGACGGGAAAGAATAGCGGGCGCGTAATTCCAAGGCTGGGGTCGGTGTATATCTTTGCCGGCCTCCGTCATCGCCCGCCCGTATGCAGATTCCCGTCCTCAATCATTCCGGCCACCCGCTGCCCGAGTACCAGACGCCTCACGCCGCGGGGCTTGACTTGCGGGCCCACCTCCCCGCCGGGCCCATCACGCTGCAGCCCCTGGAGAGAGTGTTGATTCCGACGGGCCTGAGCATGGAAATTCCGGTGGGCTACGAGGCGCAGGTGCGGCCGCGCAGCGGGCTGGCCGTGAAGCACGGCATCGGCATTGTCAACAGCCCGGGCACCATCGACGCCGACTATCGGGGCGAGATTCGCGTGCTGCTCGTGAATTTATCGAACGACCCGTTTGTGGTGAACGACGGCGAACGCATTGCCCAGCTGATAGTTGCCAAGCACGAAACCATTACCTGGCAACCCGTGGAGGCATTGGGCGAAACCCAACGCGGCGCGGGCGGGTATGGGAGTACTGGCGTTGGGTAAATCCAGCGGCAGCCCTATATTTCCTTGAAATTTTAACCTTCACCTTTCAGCCTTTTCCACTGTGAAAATCATTGTCCCGATGGCCGGCATGGGCAAGCGCATGCGCCCCCACACCCTTACCGTTCCCAAGCCGCTCATTCCCATTGCGGGCAAGCCCATTGTGCAGCGCCTCGTGGAGGACATTGCCAAAGTATGCGGCGAGCAAGTCGACGAAGTGGCGTTCATCATCGGCCGCTTCGGCGCGGAGGTGGAAAAGAGCCTCGTGAAAATTGCCGAGTCGGTGGGCGCCAAAGGCACTATTGTGTACCAGGACGAGCCGCTGGGCACCGCCCACGCCATTCTATGCGCCAAAGAGTCGCTGACTGGGCCGCTGGTGGTGGCCTTCGCGGATACACTGTTCAAAGCCGACTTCACGCTCGATTCGTCGGTGCCCGGCACCATTTGGGTGCAGCAGGTGGAAGACCCGCGCCCGTTTGGCGTGGTGAAGCTGAACGAGCAGGGCCAGATTACGGAGTTTGTGGAGAAGCCGCAGGATTTTGTGTCGGACCTGGCCATTATCGGCATCTACTACTTCCAGGACGGCGAGTACCTGCGCAACGAGTTGCAATACCTGCTTGATAACGACATCAAGGACAAGGGCGAATATCAGCTCACCAACGCCCTCGAAAACATGAAAAACAAGGGCACCGTGTTCGTGCCCGGCCGCGTGACCGAGTGGCTGGACTGCGGCAATAAGGACGCCACCGTGTTCACCAACCAGCGCTACCTGGAGTACCTAAAGGAGCGCGGCGAGTCTTTGGTGGCCGAGTCGGCCAAAATCACCAATTCGGTGCTGCTGGAGCCGGTGTACATCGGCGAAAACGCCATCATCACGGATTCCGTCGTTGGGCCACACGTGTCGCTGGGGGCCGGGGCCAACGTGCGCGACTCGCGCTTGTCCAACTCCATCGTGCAGCAGTCGGCTTCGGTGCTCAGCGCGGTCATCACCAATTCGATGATTGGCAACTTTGCCACCGTGACCGGCACGCCCGACGATTTGAGCCTCGGCGATTATAACCAGTTGCGCGTGTGACATTTTAGGTAGGAATTACGTTACTAGCGACGCGGCCTTCCGGTGGAGGCCGCGTCGTTGGCTTATTACCCGTAATTTCGTGAGCCGGGCCTGGGGCCCGGTTTTGTTGTATATGCGTCAAGTAGTTCTTAGTCTGTGGTTTTGGGTGGGGCTGACGGCCCTGGGCTACGCGCAGTCCGGAGGCAGCGCGCCCGCGCAACCCGCCAAGCTGACCCGCAAGGAGCAGCGCGCCCTGGAGAAAGAACAGAAAGAGCTCGACAAGAAACTGGCCGAAGCCCGGGCCAAGCGCGCCGCCGCGCCGCCCCTCACCGAGCGGGAGCGGGAGCAAAGCGAGGCGCTGTTTGTGGAGGGCGTGAAGTACGTGCTGCTCGAGGACTACAACAAGGGCCTGGAAAACCTGCTGCGGGCCCATACCCTGAACCCCGACAACGCGGCCATCAATTACAAGATAGCCGAGGCCAACCTGTTGAGCGGCAACCTGCGCGACGCCACCAACTACGCCGAAACCGCCACCCGGCTCGACCCCAAAAACGCTTATTATTACCTGTTGCTGGCGCAAATTCAGGCCAGCCAGAAGCAGTACGACGGCGCCACCAAAACCTACGCGGCCCTCATCAAGCAGGTGCCGAATTCGGGCAGCTACCTGTTCAACCTGGCCGATTTGTACCTGGCCCAAAACAAGCTGCCCGAGGCCCTGACCACGCTCAACGACGCCGAGAAGGAGTTTGGACAGGTGGACGAAATCTCGTTTAAAAAGCAGCAGATTTACCTTAAGCAGAACAAGCTCGACCTGGCCATTGCCGAGGGTGAGAAGCTGATTCGGGCCAACCCCACCGAGAGCCGCTACGTGCTGGCCCAGGCCGAGATGTTTGCCAGCAACAACCGCTTCGCGGATGCCGCCCGCGTGGCCCAGCAGGCCCTGCGCCTCGACCCCGACAGCCCCCAGGCCCACCTGATTCTGGCCGAGGTGTACCGCCAGCAGAACCAGCCCGAGCAAGCCGGCCAGGAGCTTAAGCTGGCTTTTGCCAGCTCCACGCTCGACATCGACGACCGGGTACGCATTCTGGTGGGCTACATCAAGCAGCTGCCCAACCCGAAGGAAAGCGTGAACCAGCTGGCGCGGGACTTGGCGGCCGCCACCATCAAGTCCTACCCCAAAGACGCCAAGGCCTACGCCGTGGCTGGCGACATTCAGACGCTGACCGACCGCAAGAAAGACGCGCGCGATACCTACTTGAAGGCCCTGCGCTACGACAACTCCAAGTTTCAAATCTGGCAGCAGGTGGTGCTGATTGACGCCGAGCTCAACCAAACCGACTCCCTGCTAACGCACACCGACCGCGCCCTGGAACTGTTCCCGAACCAGGCCTCGCTGTGGTTTTACAATGGCGTGGCGTACCTGCTGAAAAAACAGCCGCAGAAGGGCGTGAAGGCCTTGGAGCACGGCCGCAAGCTGGTGGTGAACAACGCCGAGCTGCTGGGGCAGTTCGACGCGCAACTCGGTGACGCCTACCACGAGATGAAGCAGTACGACAAGTCGGACGCGGCCTACGAAGCCGCTTTGGCCAGCGACCCCAACAATGTGCAGGTGCTGAACAATTACAGCTACTTTCTGTCGTTGCGAGGCGAAAAGCTCGACAAAGCCAAGCAGATGTCGGCCAAAGTGGTAAAGCAATTCCCGGAGAACGACACCTACCTCGACACCTACGCCTGGGTGCTGTACAAGCTGAAAGATTACGCCGGCGCCAAAACGGCCCTCGAAAAAGCCCTGCAAACCACCAAAGACGCCTCCGTTATCGAGCATTACGGGGACGTGTTGTTCCAGCTCGGCGACAAGGACAAAGCCGTGGCCGAATGGCAGCGCGCCCGCAAGACCGGGGTTGCCTCGGACCTGCTGGAGCGCAAATTGAAAGACCGCAAATTGTATGAGTAAATTAAAGTTGTTGCTGGCGGCGGGGTTGGTGCTTGGGGGCTGCGCCCGCAAGGCCGTGCCCACCGCCTCTACCACTGGCCCCGTTTCGACGGTGGTTGCCGAACCCACGGTGCGCGCCACCAACACTTCGTTTCAGTTTCTGAGCGCCAAAGGCAAGGCCCAACTCAACATGAAGGGCAACAAGCAGGGGGCCAACCTGGCCTTGCGCATGCGCCGCGACAGCATCATCTGGGTGTCGGCGTCGCTGGTGGGAGTGGAGGGCGTGCGGGCGGTGCTCACCCGCGACTCGGTGCGCGTGCTGAACCGGTTGGATAAAACCTACTTCTCGGGCGGCTACGACTACCTGAGCAAGCTGCTGAACGTGCCCGTGAGCTTTGCCCAAATGCAAGCCTTGCTGCTGGGCGACTACATGCCCGCCCCCGCCGGCACCAAGCCCACCATCGCTACCGAAGAAGCCGGACGCCAGCGCGTGACCTACCCACTGGCCGGCGTGCTCATTGAGCGACTCTTGCAAGCCGGTACCGGCCGCGTGCAGCAATTGAAGGTGAGCGACGACAGCACCAAGCGCAACCTGACCGTGGACTACAGCGACTTCCGCCCCTTGGAAGAGGAACCGTCTATCCCATTTGCGCACGCCACCTTCATTCAGGCGCAGCAGCCTTCTGAGGGCGTGGTCACGGCCGCCATCAACTACACCAAGGTGAACGCCGGGCGCGAACGGCTGACTTTCCCGTTTGCCGTGCCCAAAGGCTACCGGCGGCTGAAATAATCGACCAGCTTTGAATGGCGCACGTTGAATAAGCACGCACAAGCAAGTACTCAGGCAGGAAATTTCGAGGCAAGAGCCTTGGTGAAACTGGCGCGCGCGCGGTGGGTGTGGGTGTGCCTGCTCAGTTGCTGGCTGGCGCTGCCCGTGAGCGCCCAGCAGCCTCGCAAGAAGCAGCCCGCGAAAAGCACCAAGGCCAAAAGCAGAACCACGCGGCCAAGCACTCGGTCCGCGAGCACTCGGACGCGGACGGCCAGCAGCCGGCCCAGGACTTCCTCGGCCACTCGTTCCACCCGCACCAAAAGCAAGGCCCAGCTGGAGCGCGAGCGGCTGGCCAACCTGCGCAAGATTAAGGAAACCAGCCAGGCCCTGACCCAAACCCAGGAAAAGAAAAAGGTGAGCCTCGGCCAGCTCAACGCCCTCAAAGGCAAGCTGAACGAGAAGAAAGAGGTGATTCAGGGCATCTCCACCCAGCTCCGGGGCATCGAAACCAACGTCAACCAAACGGCCACCCAGGTACTCCAGACCCAACAAACCCTGCGCGAGCTGAAAGCCGAATACGCCCGACTGCTCTACACGGCGTCAAAAACCTCGAATAGCTTCAACCGGCTGATGTTTTTGTTTGCCGCCGAGTCCTTCAACCAGTTTGCGTTGCGGCTGCGCTACATCCGCCAATACACCGAAGAGCGGCAGCGACAGGCGGCGCGCATCATGGGCACGCAGGAGCGGCTGCACCAGCAGCTGACGGGCCTCACGCAGCAGCAGCGCCGCAAAAGCAGCCTGCTCACCACCCAGCTAAACGAAAACCGCAACCTGCTCACCCTCAAAACCCGCGAGGACCAGATGGTGCAGCAGCTTAGCCAGCAGGAACAAGGCCTGCGCCAAGAACTGGAAGAACGCCGCCGCGCCGTCAATCGCCTCGATAACCTCATTGCTGAGCGGGTGCGCGAAGAAATTGCCCGCGCTGCCCGCGCTGCTCGGTTGGCTGCCCGGCGGGAAGCCGCGGTGGCCGCGGCTCGTGCTGCCCGCAACTCGCCTAGCCGCGGCGGAGCAGGTCCGGCCCGGGGAGGGCGCACCACCGAATCATCGGACGACGCCACTGCCTCACCCGAGAACGACGCGCCCGAAACGGCCGCGGAAGCCGCCGCCGACCGGCGCGCCGTGCGCATCGCCCTCACGCCCGAAACGGCGTTGCTGTCGTCGTCTTTCTCGGGCAATAAGGGTCGGCTGCCTTGGCCCGTGAGCCGCGGTTTTATCAGCCAGCGGTTTGGGCGCCACCCGCACCCGGTGTTGAAGAACGTGACCGTGGAAAACCGCGGCGTTGACATTCAGACCGGGGCGGGGGAGGCCGTGCGCTCGTGCTTCGACGGCAAGGTGCTCACCATTGCCAACATTGCGGGCATGAACACCATCGTCATGATTCAGCACGGCGACTTCTTCACCGTGTACGCCAAGCTGCGCTCAGTGAACGTGAGCGAGGGCCAGCGGGTGAGCGCCCGCGAGGTTATCGGGACCGTGGCCACCGACGCCGAAGGCACCTCGGCGGTGCAGTTCCAAGTGTGGCACAACTCGGCCAACCTGAACCCAGAGCGCTGGCTGGGCCATCGGTGAGATGGTGGGCTGGTGGATTGGTGAAATTGTGAGGTGGTGAGTTTGATGTTATTATTGGCGCAAATGGCGCAGTCAAAACATCAAACTCACCACCTCGCCATTTCACCCCTCACCACTGTTCCTCGGGCAAAAAAAAACCCGAGCCAAAGGCGCGGGTCTTTCTGAGCTATGAAAACAAACTTAGCCGTCGGCAGCAGTGGCTACTAGCCTGCTGCAACCGATAACCGAAACAAAGGTGGCGCTTTCGGGAGGCTGCGGGAGCCGTAACTCGGCGAAGGAACCCACCGAACCGGCGAACGTCGAGTTTATCTGGCGCAGCGTAATTCGGCCGGAAGAACTGGTTCCAATTACACCAAGTTGAGCCGCCCGAGCAGTCCTGCTTTGTAGGAGCTGCCGATGGGAACCCGCACCGGCGTGCGCGCTGCGCCGTCGTCGCGCACGCTGTCCAGCAGCGCCGAGTCGGCTTCGATGGCAATGATGCGGTCGAGGCGTACGATGTACTTGCGGTGCACGCGCGCAAAATCGCGGCCCGGCAACTTGGTTTCGAGGTCTTTCATCGTGCCGTACACGGTGAGGCGCTCGCGGGTGGTGTGCAGGTTCACGTAGTCGCCCAGGGCTTCGACGTATTGCAGGTCGGCGGTGCACACGCGCACCAGGCGCTGGTCCTGCTTCACGAAGATTTCGTTGCGGTGGCTGGCATACATGGCTTCGCCGGTCGAGTTGGCCATGCGCAGCACGCCCTCCAGCTTCTGCCGCTCGTCGTCGAGCTGCAGGCGCACGCGGCGCAGTTCCAGGTGAGCCATTACCTGGCGGGCCAGAATGCGCAGGGCATCGCGCTGGTCAGCGCTGAGCTCGCGGGGCACGGTGTCGAGCGCGCACAGCGTGCCCAAGGGCTGGCCTTCGGGCGACAGGAGCGGAGCCCCGGCGTAAAAGCGGATGTGCGGGTCGCCGGTTACCAGCGGGTTGTGAGAAAACCGGGTGTCACTGGTGGCGTCGGGTACTTCGTACACGTCACTGGCACGCATGGCGTACTGGCAAAATGCGTGTTCGCGGGGCGTTTCGTGGGCGTCCATGCCCACGCGCGCTTTAAACCACTGCCGTTCGCCGTCAATCAACGAGACCAACGACATGGGCGTGCCGCAAATGAAGGCCGAAAGTTGGGCGATGTCGTTGAAAACCTGTTCGGGGTCGGTATCCAGAATTTGGTAGCTGCGAAGGGCCTCCATCCGTTCGGGTTCGTTTACTTGGCGCAGACTGGAATCGGCGGGCGTTTGGCGTTTAGGAGGTTTCACAGCGAATAACGACAGAAAAGTGATAGGTGCTTAAAGGCTCAATAAAAGGATTGGCACAGAAATGTTAGAACCATTAGCAAAGCTAACCCGATGTCCCGGCTAGTGCGCGCCATTCCGGTCAATCCCAAATTTGCCCCGACTAAAGGAAGGAATCTGACTGCCAAGGGACAGCTTCATCCATCAAACACCAGCAATCGGGTATCTTTGGGACTCCAAAAGCCTTTCGGCTGCGTATATCCTGCTTTAACCCTTTAACTGGGCCCCGCGTCCGTATTGTCATGCTTCATTCTCTGTTTCTAATTGGCAGCTTCGGCACCACCGAAATCCTGCTCATCGTTTTTGTTATTGTGTTGTTGTTTGGTGCCAAGCGCATTCCCGAGCTGTTCAAAGGCATGGGTCAGGGCGTGCGGGAGTTCAAGGACGCCAGCAAGGTAGAAGAGCCCCAGCAGCCCCAGTACCGCGACCAGCCTGCCGCTCCGGTGCAGCCGCCTTATCAGCAGCAGTATCCCCAGCAGGGCGCGCCGCAGCAAGGCTACCAGCAGCCCGTGCCGCCGGTTTTCAACCCCAACGACCCCAACAATCAGCCGCGCTAGTGGGCGCATCTTGAGTTATGCAAACGCCATTCATTCTTTTCCTAGGCGACATCGGCGGCTCCGAGCTCATGCTGATTATGGTCGTCATCCTGATTTTCTTCGGGGCGAACAAGATTCCTGAGCTGGCTCGGGGCTTGGGCAAAGGCATCCGCGAGTTCAAAGACGCCAGCACCGAAATCCGCAAGGAGTTCGAGCAGGCCGGCCAACCTGCTCAGCCCAACTACCCGGCGCAAAACCAGTACCCCACGCCGCCTGCTTCGGTCCCGGTGGCCGATAACGGCTCGGGCTTCGACCCCTGGGCGACGCCTGCCTACGTGGCCCCTACGGCTGACGCCGAGTATACTGGTATGGAGCACCCGAACATTCCTAGCCAGCCCGCCGAAGAGCCGGCCCCGCCGGTCGCCTCGTCGCTGCCCCCCAACCTAGCGCCCGAAGGCACGCAGCCCCGGCAGCCCTACCGCCCCGCCAACCCCGATGCCAACGCCTAAATTTGGTCATCTAATCTGCAAATAGTTTGAAGCGTTTTCAGTCTTTATCCGAAGTTCGTAGCGAGCTGGCGGCAGGCAATACGACCTGCCGCCAGCTCGTTGAGTATTATCTGGGCAACATCGAGCGCCAGAACCCGACATTAAATGCCTTCCTGGAGGTGTGGCCCGAAGAGGCCCGCGCCCAGGCCGACGCCGTCGACGCCAAGCTGGCCGCGGGCACGGCCGGGCCATTGGCCGGCATGGTCATTGGCATCAAGGACGTGCTGGCTTATGCCGGGCACTCGCTGCAAAGCAGCAGCCTGATGCTCGACGGCTTCAAGTCGCTGTTTACCGGCACGGCCGTGCAGCGTTTGCTCGATGCTGACGCCATCCTCATCGGCCGCCAAAATTGCGACGAGTTCGCCATGGGCGGCTCGAACGAAACTTCGTATTTCGGCCCCGCCCGCAATGCTGCCGACCCGGCCCGCGTGCCCGGCGGGTCATCGGGCGGCTCAGCCGTGGCGGTGCAAGCCGATATGTGCCTGGCCTCGATTGGCTCCGACACGGGCGGCTCGGTGCGGCAGCCGGCTGCTTTTTGTGGCGTCATTGGCTTCAAGCCCACCTATTCGCGGATTTCACGCTACGGCTTGGTGGCCTTTGCCTCGTCGTTTGACCAGATTGGTCCCATCACCCGTTCGGTGCAGGATGCGGCGCTGCTGCTCGAAGTAATGGCCGGTCCCGATGGCATGGACAGCACCGCCAGCCAGCGCGAAGTGCCGGCGTACAGCCAGCAGCTCACGCCCGCCGCGCACTACCGCATCGGCTACATCGCCGACGCCATTGACAATGAGGGCTTGAACCCGGAAATTAAGTCGGCGCTGGAAACGCAGTTGGACATTTTGCGCGGTCAGGGCCACGTGGTGGAGGCGGTGGAGTTCCCTTATCTCGACTACATGATTCCGACGTACTACATCCTCACCACTGCTGAGGCTAGCTCCAACCTGGGCCGTTTCGATGGAGTGAAGTACGGCTACCGGGCCCCCGACGCCACGGATTTGGAGTCGCTCTACAAGAAGAGCCGTGCGCAGGGCTTTGGAGCGGAAGTGCAGCGGCGCATTTTGCTGGGCACCTTCGTGCTCAGCGCCAATTACTACGACGCGTACTATACCAAAGCGCAGCGCGTGCGCCGGCTGATAAAAGACAAAACTGACGAGTTGTTGCGCCAGTACGATTTCCTGGTACTGCCCACCACGCCTACCACGGCTTTCAAGCTTGGCGAGAAGCAGGACCCGGTCTCCATGTATTTGGCCGACATTTTCACGGTGCAGGCCTCTTTGGCGGGCGTGCCGGCTATTTCAGTCCCGGTAGGGGAGGACGCCGCTGGCTTGCCAATTGGCTTGCAGGTAATGGCGGGCGCTTTCCGCGAAGCGGAGCTACTGGCATTTGCCGGTACGTTGACAGAGGAAGTACTAGCGTAGGAAGCTGTTTTTATTGTTTTTAGACAGAGAGCCCCCGGTTGCCGAGGGGCTCTCTGTTTTTCTGCCGAGCGAGGGCTGCCTCACGCCAAGCCAAAAACTTTGGGGCTATCTCTACAAGTTCTTTACCCTTGCCCTATCTTAGTGCTATGAAGCAAGGGATTAAGCAAGTGAAAACTGACCAGAACGGCCGCTTGTGGCTGGCACTGGTGCTGCCTTGGCTGCTGGTGCAGACGACGGAAACCAAGGCCCAACAGGTACCGCAGCCGGACACCGCGGGCCGGGCAAAATCCACCATGCCAGCCCTGTTGGGCGACACCGTGCGGGTGCGCCTGGAGCTTCAACCCGACTCCCTGGTGGCGGCCCCGATGAGCATCGACTCGGCGCGCCTGGAATGGTTGCGGACGCCTCCCACCATGCGCGACTTAGTATGCGACCGGGTGGGCTGCTTCGAAACCGATGTGCCGCACCAGTTTAATAATGCGGTGATGGCCTACGTGAACCTGTTCACGGCCCGCAACCGCAGCTACATGCAGCGCGTGCTGGAACGCGAAAACCTGTACTTCCCTCTCTTCGAGAAATACCTGAAGCAGTACAACCTGCCGACGGACCTAAAATACCTGGCCGTGGTGGAGTCTGCCCTGATTCCTACGGCGAAGTCTCCAGTTGGCGCGACCGGGCTGTGGCAGTTTATGGGACCAACTGCGGGCGACTTGCGCCTGAAGCGCGACGAGTGGATAGACGAGCGCATGCACCCCGAGAAAGCCACCGAGGCCGCCTGCAAGCACTTGCGCTACCTCTACGGCGTTTTTCATGATTGGGAGCTGGTGCTGGCGGCCTACAACTGGGGCGCGGGCAGCGTGCAGCGCGTGATGCGCCGCACCGGCAAAAAGACTTTCTGGGACCTGTACCCCCACATGCCGGCCGAAACGCGCAACTACGTGCCCACGTTCACGGCCATCATGTACAGCATGAAGTATGCTGACTCGCACGGCTTGCGGACGCCCACCCTGCGCTACCAGTACGCCGAGCCCATGGACACCCTGGGTTTGCGGGGCCAGGCCTTCGACCTGCGCCGCCTGAGCCGCGCCTGTGGATACGAGGATTCGTTGTATTTGACGCGTTTCAACCCCGAGTTGCGGAGGGCGGCCCTGCCGGCGGGCTACCGGCCGTACGTCGTGCGCTACCCTTCGGCCGCGGCGGTGCATTTGGGGGACGTCGACCGCGCCACGTTGTTGACCTATTGCCAGCCCACGGCTGAGCTGCCGCAGCCATTGCCCATCTTGCCCCCGCGTTTGGATGGGGTGGAGCCGTGGATGAGCAAAGAAATGCTCGCCGCCACCGAAGGCCCCCGCGCCCAGACCGAAGCCACCGCTCCCCGGTTCCGCCGGGTGCCGCACAAAGTGCGGAAGGGCGAGACGTTGGCCAGCCTAGCCGAGCGGTACGAGGTGAGCCAAAAGCAGCTGCGCCGCTGGAATGACCTGCCCAAAGGCCGTGCGCTCAAGCCGGGCAAGCAGTTGGTGGTGTTTGTGCCGCAGCCGGTAACGGCGCCGCGCAAATCGGCACCGCTTGAGCCCATCGCCGTACCAGAGGCCATTGCAGTTGCCCCGCGGTCAGTGGTGAAGCCCGCGGTTTCAACCGAAGAAGCTGCGGCCTTGCGCGAACAGACCGAAGCCAACGTCCGCGAAGTAGCGCGCTTGCGCGAATTAAGCCGACAGGAAAAACTACAAGAAGCGCGCCTCGTCGCTATTCGTCAGCGGCAGGCCATTCAGCGCGCCGCGGCCGAGGCACAGGCGCGTGCCGATGCTAAGCGCGTGGCTAAGGCTTCCACTGCTGACCCCAAGCGTAGCGAAGCCAAAGCAGCCGCAACCGTCGCTCCAGAGCCGGAAGAAGTGGTGGAGACCGCGCCGGTGGTGGCCGCTGTTGAAACCGGCAAGCCCTACACCGTACGCAAAGGCGACAACCTCACCAAACTGGCCCGCGAGCGCAACCTGAGCGTGGCCCAGGTGGTGGAGTGGAACAAGCTGGAGTCGGAGAACGTGCTGGCAGGGCAGCGGCTGGTGTTCCAAGCGCCTGCCGAGCCCGAAGAAGTTGCGGAAGCGCCGCGCAAGCAGCCCAAACCCGTGGCTAAGGTCGCAGGGGCTGGTTCTCGCTCGACGGCGGACAAGCGGATGGAGTCCTCCAAGGTGCACTTGGTGCAGCCGGGCGACACGCTGTTCAACATATCGCGCCGCTTTGGCGTGAGCGTGCAGGACCTGCGCCGCGTGAACCACCTCACTTCCGACGAAGTGAAGCTGGGCCAGAAGCTGCTGGTGCCGCAAGGCTGATGCCTTGTTGGCGCCCCGGTTTCCCAACCAACCTCGGCCTTAGTCCGCATTTCGCCCTAATTTCGCCCTACACGGCCGCGCCGCCCGCGCGGCCGTTACTATTTCTGAATTTCCGATGCTGAAAATAAACCGACAAGACGCCCTCAACTACCATTCACAGGAGCCCGCCGGCAAAATTGAAGTGGTGCCGACCAAGCCCGTCAGCACCCAGCTTGATTTGGCCCTGGCCTACTCGCCCGGCGTGGCCGAACCGTGCAAAGCCATTGCCGAAAACCCCGACGACGTGTACAAGTACACCGCCAAGGGCAACCTGGTGGCCGTGATTTCCAACGGCACGGCGGTGCTGGGGTTGGGCAACATTGGTCCCGCGGCCAGCAAGCCCGTGATGGAAGGCAAGGGCGTGTTGTTCAAGAAGTTTGCTGGCATCGACTGCTTTGACATTGAAATTGACGCCTCCGACCCTGACGAGTTTATCAAGATTGTGAAGTCGCTGGAGCCCACGTTTGGCGGCATCAACTTAGAAGACATCAAGGCGCCGGAGTGCTTCCGCATCGAAACCGAATTGCGGGAAAAGATGAACATCCCGCTGATGCACGACGACCAGCACGGCACGGCCATCATCACGTCGGCCGCGCTGCTGAACGCCCTGGAAATCGTGGGCAAGAAAATCGAGGAAATTCAGGTGGTGGTGAGTGGGGCGGGGGCGGCGGCCGTGTCTTGCCTGCGGCTGTACCTGGCGCTGGGCCTGAAGAAGGAAAACGTGGTAGTGTTCGATAAGGACGGCCTCATTCATGCTGGGCGCACCAACTTGGCGCCCATTCAGATGCAGTTTGCCACCACTCGCTCCATCAATAACCTGGACGAGGCCATGGACGGGGCCGACATGTTCCTAGGCCTCTCGGCGGCCAACGTGCTGCCGGCCGGGCTGCTGCTGCGCATGGCGGCCAACCCCATTGTGTTTGCCTTGGCCAACCCCGACCCCGAGGTGAGCTACCAGGTGGCGATGGCCACGCGCGACGACCTCATCATGGCCACCGGCCGCTCCGACCATCCCAACCAGGTGAACAACGTGCTGGGTTTTCCCTACATTTTCCGGGGGGCTTTGGACGTGCGCGCCACCGAAATCAACGAGGCCATGAAGCTGGCGGCTGTGCGGGCTTTGGCGGAACTAAGCAAAGAGCCCGTGCCCGAAATGGTGAACAAAGCCTACGGGGATAACACGCTCACCTTCGGCCGCAACTACCTTATTCCCAAGCCGCTCGACCCGCGGCTTATCACCAGCATCAGCCCAGCGGTGGCCAAAGCGGCCATGGAAAGCGGCGTGGCCCGCTTGCCCATCGAGGACTGGACGGCCTACGAAGACCAGCTCCGGGCCCGCCTCGGCGTGAATCAGAAGCTGATGAACCGCATGACCTCGGCCGCCCGCGCGAATCCCAAGCGCGTGGTGTTTGCCGAGGCCGACAACTACAAGATTCTCAAAGCAGCTCAGATTCTGCGCGACGAGGGCATTTGCTGGCCCATCTTGCTGGGGCCGCAAGAGAAAATCGAAGCCATTGCCCGCGAAAACAGCCTCGACCTGGAAGGTTGTGAAATCATTAACATTTTGAAGCAGGATGGCAAGCGCGACGAGTACGCGGCCCTGCTCTACCAAAAGCGCCAGCGCCGCGGCATGACGCTTTACGAAGGCCGCCGGCTGATGCGCGAGCGCAACTACTACGCCGCCATGATGGTGGAAACCGGCGAGGCCGACGCCTGCATCACCGGCCTCACCAAGGACTACGGCAAGAGCATCATTCCCTCGCTGCAAGTAGTTGGTACTGAAGAGGGCGTGCGCCGCGTTTCGTCGATGTACATCATTCAGCACAAAAAAGGCCCGTACTTTTTCGCCGATACTACGGTGAACATCAACCCCACGGCGGAAGAAATGGTCGAGATTATCGGCCTCACCGCCCGCGCCGTGCGCTTCTTCGACACCGAGCCGCGCATGGCCGTCATCAGCTATTCCAACTTCGGGTCGAACTCCGGGCCGCTGCCCGAGAAAACCCGCCGCGCCACGGAACTGGCCAAGGCCCGCTTTCCCAACCTGCTGATTGACGGCGAAATGCAGGCCAACGTGGCCCTGAGCCCGCAACTGCTGCAGGAACACTACGGCTTCTCGCCGCTGGCCGAAAAGGGCGCCAACACCCTGATTTTCCCCAACGTTGAATCGGGTAACATTGCCTACAAGGTGCTGCAGGAAATCGGCGGCGCCGAGGTTATCGGGCCCGTGCTGATGGGCATGCGCAAGCCGGTGCACATCCTGCAGCTGGGCGCCTCGGTGCGCGACATCGTGAACATGGCCGCCATTGCGGTGGTCGACGCCCAGATGGGCAGCAAGGCGTTGTAGAAATTCGGCTGAGCTTAACCCAAGGCCCGTCGTGCTTCACCATATGAAACACCACGGGCTTTTCTGTTCCCATCTGTCAACCGTAAAGTGATAAATAAAATATTAAATATTTTATTTATTGGCCTACCTTTCGAGATGAAAAAATTTCTACTTCGTGGGTCGGGCATTGTATTGCTCTTGTTGGTTGCGCTGGTGGTGAATGCGGTTTGGTTCAAGCCGATTTTTATTCGTGAGTTCTACGAACGGGTTTTTATTGAATTCGCATTCGACTCGCCGGAATTGTTGTCGACCCTGCGCATGGTGGAGGGAGTCGGCCTGCAGGCGCACAACAAAGAGCTGGACGACTTGTCGGAGGCCAACCGCATCGAGCAAGTTGAGCGGCTGCACCGCAACCTCGACATGCTGCACAGCTACGACACCAGCAGCATGGACGCCCAGCAGAAGCTCTCCTACGACATTCTGGACTGGTACATGCGAGGGGCGGCCGAAGGCGAAAAGTTTCGCTACGACAGCTACCCGGTTAACCAGTTTGGTGGCGTGCAGAGTGGGTTTCCCACCTTCATGGCCACCAAGCACCAAGTGAACAACCAACGCGATGCCGAATACTACAACATTCGGCTGAGCAAGGTGAAAACGCAGTTTGCGCAGGTGCTGGAACAGTTGAAAGCCAGCGAGCAGCATGAGGTAGTGCCGCCCACGTTCGTCATCGAGAAGGTGCTGACGGAGATGACCAGCTTCGTGGCGCAAAAGCCCGAGGACAACATTCTCTACACCTCGCTGGCCGAGAAGCTGGGCAAAGTGGCTAAGCTGGAGCCCGCCGAAAAGGACCGGCTGTTGGCCGAGGCCAACAACCAGATTGCGACGGCCGTGTATCCGGCCTATCAGTCGCTCATAGCGTACTTTACCGCATTGCGCCCGCGCTCAACCAACGATGCCGGCGTATGGAAATTCCCGGACGGTGCGGCCTACTACGCCCACCGCCTGAAGCAAAGCACCACCACCGACCTCACCCCCAGCCAAATCCACGAGTTGGGCCTGCGCGAAGTGGCGCGCATCGAGGCCGAAATGGCCGTCGTCTTAAAAAGCCAGGGCCTCAGCGGCACCCCCGGGCAGGCAATGGCTCAGTTGAACGAAGACCCACGCTTTCTTTACCCCGATACCGACTCGGGCCGCGCCCAAATACTGACCGACTACAAGCGCATTCTCGCGGAGGCCAGCCAGCGCATGGCGCCCGCCTTCCGCATTCGCCCCAAGGCCGTGCTGGACGTGCAGCGCGCGCCCGCCTTCCGCGAAAAAACGGCGCCTGCTGGTCAGTACAGCGCCGGAGCTAAGGATGGCTCGCGGCCGGGCGTCTTCTTCACCAACCTGACGGACATCAAGGCCACCCCCAAGTTTACCATGCACACCCTGGCCTACCACGAAGGCATTCCGGGCCACCACTTCCAAATCAGCATTGCGCAGGAGCTGAAAGGCCTCCCCACGTTCCGCACACTGGTGCCTTTTTCGGCTCATTCCGAAGGGTGGGGGCTGTATGCCGAGCAGCTGGCCTGGGAAATGGGCTTGGAGAAAGACCCTTTCGACAACCTGGGCCGCCTGCAGTCTGAGTTGTGGCGGGCGGTGCGGCTGGTGGTCGATACCGGCATTCACGACAAGCGCTGGACCCGCGAGCAGGCCATTGCCTACATGCACGACCGCACCGGCCGGGCCGAATCCGACGTGGAGGCCGAGGTAGACCGCTACATCGTGCTGCCCGGCCAGGCCTGCTCTTACAAAGTGGGCATGATGAAGATTCTGGAGCTGCGCGAGCGCGCCAAACAGGAACTGGGGCCGCGGTTCGACCTGCGCGACTTTCACGAGGTGATATTAAAAAACGGCGCCATGCCCCTCACCTTGCTGGAGCGGGTGGTGAATGCCTACATCGCCGACAAAAAAGCCAGCGTCTGAGTCGCCGGTAAGCTTTACGCCTCCATCAGGATTTCCGGAAACATCGTCTTTGTGCAAGCGCACGGGGCGATGTTTCTTGTTTTTGGCCAAATTATTTGGCTAAAAAGCTAGTAAATTTGGGATAGAAACCGGCTCCTGTGCTGTTAAGTGAGCCAGCCAGTTCCGGCTTTTTGTCAGTACTTCGGGCAATATTTCAGCGCTACTTGCCTTCTAGCGGGGCAGCGCTTGCCTCGCCTTTATCTTACTCCTGCATGATTGCCTACCTCGACGGTAAACTCGCTTACAAAGACGCCACGCTCGCCATTGTCGACATCCTCGGGGTGGGCTACGAAGTCCGGATTTCGCTGGCCACCTACTCCAAGCTCCCGGCCGAGGGCGCAGCCACCAAAATCTATACCTACCAGCACATCAAAGAAGACGGGCAGACGCTCTACGGCTTCCTCGACCCGAACGAAAAGGCGCTGTTTATGCTCCTGATTTCGGTGTCGGGCATTGGGCCGGGCACGGGCATTGTGATGGTGAGCAGCATGAGCGTGGGCGAAATCCGCGAGGCCATCGTGAGCGGCAACGTGCGGGCCATTCAGGCCATCAAGGGTGTGGGGCCGAAAACGGCCCAGCGTGTGATTCTGGAGCTGCAGGACAAGCTGCGCAAAGACGAGCTGCTGGCCAAAGCCGGCGTGGACACCGTGCCGCTGGCGCGCCAACACAATACGCGCCGCGCCGAAGCGTTGCAAGCTCTGGTGACCCTGGGCTTTGCGCGGGCTGCCGCCGAGAAGCTGCTCGACCAAATCCAGCAGAAACACGGAGGTGACCTAAGCGTCGAGGAATTGATTAAATTTGCTTTGAAGTCGCATTGAGTCTTAGTCTGAATATTAATATTCAGGCTCTTGCGCGGACTGCCTCAATCGACTTATTACTTTAGTGTACTGCCGTGCTTGACGCGGGCTTTTCGGCTCACGTCCCTATCATTTATACTGCTTGAAATTCGGTCAGAAGTTACTACCCACGTCGGTCGTTGTGGTTGCGTCGTTGCTGACGTGGTGGGCCCAGGCCAGCCCGACGGCGAACGCGCGCCTCACTGGGGCGTGGCTGCGCGCCAGCCGCGTCCTGGCCGCCGACACGCCCGACCCCGTGGGCGCAGTGGTGGATACTACGGGCCCTTACAAGGCCAGCCGCCGCCCGCGGGTGCGGGCCCAGGACCGGCCCGGCAGCCGCTTCGGCCAGCAGCGCCGCGAGTCGCCTCTGATACTGCCGTTGCCTGGTAACGTAAAAACCACCGTTACGGTTGACGACAGCCTCACCCAATTTGATGTTCAGGAAAAAGTAGGCACCGAAATCGACTACCGCGACCCCAGCCGGCTTACCTACCAGGAGTACGCGGAGTTTGAGCAGCGCGAAGCCATTCGCAACTATTACCGCGACAAAGCCAAAGGCGGCATCACGGGGCCGCCCGCCGCGGCCGGCACGCCGCAGGCCCAGCGCCTGATTCCCAAAATTTACCTCGGGCCCATTGCCAACCGCATTTTCGGGGGCAGCTACGTCGACATTCGGCCCGCGGGCTCAGTCACGCTCAAGTTTGGGGCGCGCTTCAACAAGAACGAAAACCCGGCCCTGACCCTGCGCCAGCAAAGCGTGGGCGACTTCCTGTTCGAGCAAAACATCAACGTCAACCTGACGGGCGCCATCGGCACCAAGCTGAAGCTGGTGTTCAACTACGACACCAAGGCGTCGTTCGACTTCGACAACCAGATGAAGTTCGACTACGCCGGCGAAGAAACCGACATTCTGCGCAAGCTGGACCTGGGCAACGTGAGCCTGCCTCTGACCAACTCCCTGGTGCAGGGCGGCCAGAACCTGTTCGGCATCAAGACGCAGCTGCAGTTTGGGCGGCTGGGCGTGACGGCCGTGGCCGCTACCGTGCGCGGCACCGCCGACGAAGTGCGCATTCAGAACGGGGCCCAGAGCCGGCAGTACGAAATCAAGGCCAGTCAGTACGAGCGGGACCGGCACTTTTTCCTGTCGCAGTTCTTCCGCGACCGCTACGACCAGGCCCTGCGCAACCTGCCCACCATCCAGAGCGGCGTGAGCATCACCCGCGTGGAGGTGTACGTGACCAACGACAACCGCACCACCGAAAACCTGCGCAACGTGGTGACGCTAATGGACTTGGGCGAACCCGTGCGGGTTTACCGCAGGAAATACTTGAACCAGGCCGGCCGGCCCACGGCTCAAACGCCGGCTAATAATACTGCCAATACCCTGTATGGGTTGCTGCTGAACGGGCCGGGGGCAACCCGCGATAACCGTGGCATTGACAGTAAGCTGCAAATCACGGAGGCCCTGACCAAAAACGTGGACTTTGAGCGGGTGCGGGCCCGCAAGCTCGATACGCGGGAATACACTTTCAACCCGCAGCTGGGCTACATCTCACTAAATACCGCCCTGCTGCCTGACCAGGTGCTGGGCGTGAGCTACACCTACCTCTTCAACGGCAAAACCTACACCGTGGGGGAAACCGTGAGCGAGTACAGCAAAGTGGGCGAGGACGAAGTGGTGTTTCTTAAAATGCTGCGGGCCAGCAACCCCGGCGTGGGCCTGGCCGACCCCACCCAAAACCCCGATAACCTGAACCTGCTGACGCGCAACACGCCGACCTGGGATTTGATGATGAAAAACATCTATCCCCTGAATGCCTCGCAGCTGCAGCGCGACAACTTCCAGCTTCAGATTATCTACAAGGACGATGACACAGGCGTCGACTTGATTTCGTTGAAGGAGGGCGAACGCATTGCCAACCGGCCCATCATCGAGGTGCTGAACCTGGACAATGTAAACCCCAACAACGACCGCAACCCGGACGGTAACTTCGACTACTTCCCCGGCGTCACGATTGACCCCGAACTGGGCAAGATTATTTTCCCCAACGTGGAGCCGTTTGGCTCCTACCTGCGCTCGCAGTTCAACCCAACCGAGACGGGGCTGATTGAGAAATACGTGTACAACGAGCTGTACACCCAAACGCAAAGCGACGCCCAGCAGCGGCAGGAGAAGGACAAATTCTTCCTGCGCGGGCGCTTCCAGGGCGGCGCGGGCTCCGACGAAATCAACCTGCCGGGCATTGGCATTGCGCAGGGCTCGGTGCGGGTGCGCTCGGGCTCGACGCTGCTCACGGAGGGCGTCGACTACCAGGTGTTCTACGACCAGGCCAAGGTTAAAATCTTGAACCCGGCCTACCTGAACTCGGCCAACGAGCTGCGGGTGGAGTTTGAGAAAAACGCCTTGGTGCAGGTGCAGCCCCGCCGCTTGCTCGGCACCCGCTTGGACTACCAGTTCAACAAGGATGTCAACCTGGGCGCGACGGCCCTGTACCTGCTTGAAAACCAGGCGCCGGGCATCAACCGGGTGAACATTGGCGACGAGCCGGGCAATAACGCCATCGTGGGGTTGGATGGCAGCTTCCGCAAAGACAGCCGCGTGCTGACCAAGTACCTCGACATGCTACCCTTCGTGTCGACCAAGGAAATCTCGACCATTTCGTTCGGCGGCGAGTTTGCCAAGCTGCTGCCCGGCCGCTCCCGCCTTGGCAACGGCGAGGACGGCGTGTCTTACATCGATGACTTCGAAAATGCCCGCACGCCCTACACGCTGAGCGGCCTGGCGTCCATTCCGGCGTGGCGCTTGGCCGCTACGCCGTTGCCCATAACGGGTAGCACCACCAATGGCCTAGTGGCTAACTACCAGCGCGCCAAGCTGGCGTGGTACACCATCGACCAGAGCTACTACACCGGGGGCCCCAGCGTGCCAAATAACGTCGGCACATCCCTCACCAACCATTATACCCGCGGCATCAAGCGCGATGAGGTGTTCCCGAACAAGGACCTGGGCTCGACCGGCAACGGCTACGAGTACACCTTCGACATGGCGTACTTCCCGCAAGAGCGGGGCCCCTATAACTACAACCCTAATATCAATTCGGATGGCAGAACATTTGCGTCGGGTAATCCAGAGGAGAGATTTGGTGGCATCAGCCGAGCCATTACGTTCGACACGGACTTCGACAACTCCAATATCGAATACCTGGAGTTCTGGATGATGGACCCTTTTTTGGCTACCAATGCTAAAAATCAAGGCCAAGCTTCACAGGACCGGGCCAGGGTCCTCGACCCGGATAATCCCACCCCCCAGCCCAATAGGACTGGCGGCGACTTCGTCATCAACCTGGGAAATGTGAGTGAGGACGCCTTGAAAGACGAAAACCAGCACGAGTTCGAAAACGGGTTGCCCACGTCTGACGACCCCACCGAAATAAGAGATAACAGCAACCCCACCAGCTACGGACGCGTGACGCGCCAGCAGTTTCTTACCGATGCCTTTAACGCTGCGCCTGGCGCGCGCCAGCGTCAGGATGTGGGCCTCGATGGCGTGAACGACGACAACGAGCGTGTGCAAGCCACTACGCCCCAAGGCTACGGCGCACAGTTTGCTACTCTGCCCGACCCGTCGGCAGACAACTTTCGCCACCATCTCGACCCTTCCTACGACGCTGGCAACACCCAAATTCAAGGACGTTACAAAAATTATAACGGCTACGAGGGCAATTCGCCCGAAAATAACCAACTCAGCTCGACGGCCTTCCCCGATAAAGAGGACCTCAACCGCGACAACGTGGTGCAGGAAGTGGAGCGGTATTACGAGTACCGCACGAATCTGCGACCTGGTGCGCTGGAAGTAGGGCAAAACTTCATCATCGATAAGGTAACGACCCAGGACGAACGCACCAGCGGCGACGAAGTAACCTGGTACCAGTTCCGGATTCCGATTCGGGAAGGCTTCACGGTGCGCAGCGCCGACGGCTCGACCACGCCGTTTGGCTTCAAGAACATCCGTTTCTTGCGCATGTACATGACCGGCTGGCGCGAGCCGGTGGTGCTGCGCCTAGTGCAGCCGCAGTTCGTGGCCAACCAGTGGCGCCGCTTCCTGAACCGTATTGTGGACGAGCGCGCCGGTACCACGCCGCCCGTGGGCCAGTTCGTCGACGCCGACGCCTTCAACATCTCCACGGTCAGCATCGAGGAAAACGGCTTATCCGCGACCACTGGCAAGATTCCGTACGTGTCGCCTCCCGGCATCCAGCGCGACAAGGAGTACGGCAGCAGCAGCACCTCACGCCTGCAAAACGAGCAAAGCCTGCGCCTGGCCGTGACCAACCTGCGCGACGGCTACGCCAAAGCAGCCTACAAGAATCTCACCATCAACATGCTGCGCTACAAGCGCCTGCGCTTGTTCCTGCACGGCGACAGCGAGGACCAGAGCCTGCAAGACGGCGAAGCGCAAGCCTTCCTCCGCATTGGCACCGACTACACCCAGAACTACTACCAGTACTCGCTGCCGCTGCAGCTTACCAAAGAAAACGAGACGGGCGTCGACCAGGTGTGGCCCGAAGCCAACCGCATCGACGTGTCGTTCCAGGACTTCATCGACGCCAAGTCGGAGCGGAACAAGCGCACTCCGGTCGATTTTCAGGTTCCCTATACCAAGACCCTGCCCAATGGCGCCACCATCACCGTGGTGGGCAACCCCGACTTCTCGGCGGTGCAGGGCGTAATGCTCGGCATTCTGAACCCGACCGCCACGGGCGCCCAAGCCACTAGCAGCATCTCGGTAAATATGTGGGCCGATGAATTCCGGGTGTTCGACTTCGAGCAGCAGGCCGGCTACGCGGCCACGGCCCGCCTGAACGTGAAGATGGCCGACGTGGCCAACGTCACGGCCACCGGCAGCTTCACCAGCGTGGGCTTTGGCGGCTTGCAGGACAAGGTGCAGCAGCGCTCGGTAGACGACGTGTTTAGGGGCGACCTGAACGCCACCGTGGCCGCCGAGAAGTTCCTGCCCCCGCAGCTCAACCTGCGCGTGCCGGTGCTGCTGCAAATCGGCAAGGAAAGCCGCGCGCCCCTCTACGACCCGCTCGACCCCGACACCAAGCTCGAGCAGAGCCTGCAGAAGTTCACCCAAGGAACCGACGCCGAAAACTCGGCCAACCGGACCGAGTACCGCAACAAGGTCATCGACCAAACCACCAGCCGCAGCATCTCGGTGCTGAACGTGCGCAAGGAGCGCGGCACGCCCAAGCCCGGCGCGGCCCCCACCACGCCCAAGCCCTGGGACATCGAGAACGTGGCCCTGAGCTACTCGCTCACCGACCGCCTGCACACCGACATACGCACGGCCCGCGACTACTCCAAGTCGTACACGGCCGCGGTGGCTTACGTGTATCAAACCACGCCTAAGAACTACACCCCGCTGGCCAAAATAAAGGCGCTGGACAACCCTTACCTGAAGATTTTCCAGGAGGTGAACTTCACGCCGCTGCCCTCGCGCTTCTCCTTCCGCACCGACCTCGACCGGCGCTACAACGAGCGGTTCCTGCAGCGGGTGCTCGAGCCCGGCACCCTGCCTTCGTCGGCGGGCATTACGCCCGTCATTCAAAAGTCGTTCTACATCAGCCGGATTTACGACCTGAAGTGGGACCTGACCAAGAGCTTGATTTTTGACTACACCGCCACCAACCGCGGCGTGATAGACGAAGGCCGGGGCCGCACCATCGGCGACGACCCCATTGCCATCAGCAACCGCGAGCAATTGCAGAAAAACCTGCTGCGCGGCGGCCGCACCGTCAACTTCAACCAAGTAGCGGCGGTGACGTACCGGCTGCCGCTCGACAAATTCCCGCTCACCGACTGGCTAAGCGCCGACACCCGCTACGCCGCCAACTACACTTGGCAGGCGATTTCCACGGGCCAACGGGCGCCCAATAGCCCCACGGGCTTCAATGTCGACAGCATTACCGCCAAAAACCCGACGGGCATCGACACCTCTACTTACCAGCTCAATTTGGGCAACACGGTGCAGAACAACGCCGAAATCAGCGCCAACGGCCGCATCGATTTGGTGAAGCTCTACAACAAGGTTAAGTTCCTCAACATCATCAACAACGCGCCGGCTCCCGCAGGGCGCACCCCCGCGGCCGACCAGCTAACGCCCACCCAGCCGGGCGCCGAAGCCCGCGCCCGCCCGGCCGCCGCCCCCGATACCACGCAGGAGAAAAACCGCTTCTTGAAAGCCGTGCTGCGCTCGCTGATGACGGCTCGGTCCATCAACTTCACCTACGTGCGCTCCAACGGCACGCTGCTGCCCGGCTACCTGCCCAAAACCCACTTGTTCGGCCTCGACCACGACCTCTCGGCGCCGGGCATTCCGTTCATTCTTGGCAGGCAGTACGGGCTGGATGAGCTTTATCAGCGGGCCGAGGCTCGCGGGTGGTACACCCCCAACAGCGAATACCTCAATACTCCGCTTAGCAACCTGCTCACTGAAACCCTGACCCTGCGCACGGCCCTGGAGCCTTTCCGCGGGTTCAACATTCAGGTGGACGCGCGCCGGCAGCTGGCCCGCAACCAGGAGGTCTTCTACCGCAATTTGCTCGATAGCGTGACGTTGGTGGTAGACCGTGACCCCGTCACAGGAGCTGCGGTGAATGGTTTGGCGCCGCATCCAATATTTGGCACTGGCTCCTTCCAGACTTCCACTATCACGCTGCAGACGGCATTCGGCGACTTAAGCGCCAGCGGTGAGAGGTCAAAAGCGTTCGACCAATTCGTTAAGAACCGGAAAATTGTGCAGGAGCGGCTTACGCAAGGCAACCCCGCGGCCGGTCCAACAGGCTATGGCTACAACTCGCAGGAAGTACTGGTGCAAAGCTTCATTGATGCCTACCACGGCCGCTCGTCGGACGGCTACAAAGCCAAGGTCTTCCGGCCCTTCGACATGCTGCCCATTCCCAACTGGACGGTGCAGTACAACGGTTTCTCGGACCTGCCTTTCGTAAAGAAGTTCTTTACTTCTTTCGCCTTTAACCATGCGTATTCGTCCACCTACAACATCGGCAGCTATGCCACCTCGACCGAATACGAAGATTTCGACCCCGACAAAGAGTATCCTTTCAGAACCGGGACGGGCGGCCAAATTATTCCTTACTACGTGTTGGGCCAGGTGAGCATCATCGAGCGGTTTGCGCCGCTGGTTGGGGTGAATTTTCAGACTGTGAGCCGGGCCACGGGCCGCCTTGAGTACCGCACCGACCGCTCCATCATCCTGAACACCACCAATGCCCAGGTAACGGAACTGCTTACCAACGAAATCGTGGTAGGCTTTGGCTACGCCACCAACAGCCTGAAACTGCCCTTCCGGGTGGGCGGCGAGCAGCGCGTATTGAAAAACAGCCTCACCGCCCGCCTCGACCTCAGCATCCGCGACAACATTGCCGTGCAGCGCAGCATCCTCGATGTGGTAGACCCGGGCACGGGGGCACCCACCGTGGACAGACCAGAAGGCCGGCCCGAAGGCCAGGTCACCAATGGCTCGAAGACCCTGCAGCTGCGCCCCACCATCGACTACCTGCTGAACACCCGGCTCAACCTGCAATTCTATTACAGCCAGACCGTGACCACGCCGAAAGTTGAAAACGCCTTCCGCAACACCACCAGCGAAGGCGGCATCCAACTGCGGTATAGCCTGACCCAATGAGTGAATGGGCGAATGAGTGACTGGGAGAATGGGGGAAGGGGTGAATGGCGGGTTGACACTTTTGCGATTTTTGCCAGCCCGTTTCCTTGCTCACGCCGAGAATCCTCCGTTGTGCCTACTTTTGGGCCGCCACGAGTCATTCACTCATTTACTCATTCGCTCATTCCCCCATTGCCCATGAACCTGCCCGCCACCCTGCACTACACCAAGGACCACGAATGGATTCGCGTTGAAGGCGACGTTGCCTACGTGGGCATTACCGACCACGCGCAGAAAGAGCTGGGCGACATCGTGTACGTCGACATCGACACGCTCGACAAAGAGGTGGCGCAGCACGACGTGTTCGGCACGGTGGAAGCAGTGAAGACGGTTTCGGACCTGTTTAGCCCCATCACCGGCACGGTGCTGGAAGTGAACTCCAAACTGGCCGACGCCCCCGAAACCGTGAACTCGGACCCCTACGGCGACGGCTGGATGGTGAAAATTGCCATCGCCAACCCCGCCGAGCTGGACGAGTTACTGAGCGCCGAAACCTACGGCGAACTGGTGGGCGCATAAAAAAGCCGTCCCGGCTTTAGCTTGGGCGCCATGATGCCGATTTCTGCCCGCGTGCCGCCCGCGCCCCGCCGCTCCTACGCCGCCCTGCCCCTGTTGTGGGCCGCCGTGGTGCTGGTACTCACCCTGACCCCCGCCAATGAAATGCCGCGCACGCCCGTGTGGGAACTGCTGTCGTTCGACACAGCCGCCCACGCGGGCGTGTTTGCCGTTTTGGCGGGGCTGAGCTGGTTTTCGCTGCGCCGCCAGCAGCGGTGGCCGCGCGTGGCGCGCTACGTGGGAACGGTGGCGCTGCTGGGCAGCATCTTGTTTGGCGGGCTGATAGAAGTGCTGCAGCAGACCATGGGCCTGGGCCGCCACGGCGACTGGACCGACCTGCTGGGCGACGGCATTGGCGCCGCTCTAGTAGTGGGCGCCGCGACGCTGTGGAGCTTCCAAAAGGCTCGCCGCGTGCAGCGTCTGGCCTCCGTGTGCGGGCTCACGGCAATGCTGGTTGGCACCGCACCGTCGGGCCAAGCGCAGGACATGGCCCGTGCCCGCCAGACCATTGAGAAGCTGGCCGCGCCCGAGATGCACGGCCGGGGCTACGTGCAGCAGGGAGAGCACGCGGCCGCTGCTTACCTACGTACTCGCTTTCGGGAGTGGAAGCTGGAGCCGTTGGCGCCGGCGTATACCCAGTCGTTTATGCTGGACGTGAACACGTTTCCGGGTGACGTCAAGCTACGGGTGTTTCCGCCAAATAAGTCGAATAAAAACTCCTTTTCCCTTAAGCCGGGAGCCGACTTTATTGTAGCGCCGGGTGCGCCGTCCTTGCCCCAACGCGTCTACCATGTGGTGCGGGCCGATACCCTGGCTTTAAACAACAGCGCGGCCCAGGCTGCGGCCGTTCTTAGCGGCGATGCCGACAGTCTGCCCCGCGAAGTGCTGTTGTTGCGGCAGCGCGACGAAAAGAAGCTCCAGCAGCCCGAGAACGCAGGCCTGCTGGCCCGCTGGGAGGCTACGTACGCGGCCCGCATCGTGCTGGTAGATAAGCTCACGTCTTCCGTCGAATCCAGCCAAGCCCGGCAGCCCAGGCTGGAAGTATTGGCTTCTAAATGGCCTGTAGCACCTGCCGGCCAACCGACCTATGATGATGTGGAACTGCAAATCGATGCCCAGCTTCAGCGCAACTACCAAACCCAAAACCTCGCCGCAGTCATCCGCGGCAGCACACAGCCAGATTCTTTTCTGGTGGTTTCGGCCCATTATGACCACCTTGGCACGATGGGCAAAGACGTATACTTCCCCGGCGCCAACGACAACGCCAGCGGCGTGGCCTTGCTACTGGAACTGGCGGCCCATTACGCCAAGCCAGAAAACCGGCCTGCCTGCTCCGTGGTCTTTCTTCTTTTCGGGGCCGAGGAGGCGGGCCTGGTAGGGTCCAGCTACTTCGTGCAGCACCCGCTGGTGCCGCTCTCGCGCATCAAGTTCTTGTTCAACCTCGACTTGCTGGGCACCGGCGAGCAGGGCGCCACGGTGGTCAACGGCCGGGTGCTGGAGGTGCCATACCAGCGGCTGGTGGCCCTCAACGAGGCGCGGCAGTATCTGCCCGCGCTTGGGGCCCGCGGCCCGGCCGCCAACTCCGACCATTACCCATTTTCTCAGGCGGGCGTACCGGCTTTTTTTCTGTACACTCGGGGTGGCAGCGCGGCTTACCACGACGTGAACGACCGGCCCGCGGCGTTGTCGCTGGCCGGTTTTGCCGGGGCCTTTGGTTTGGTGCGCGACTTCCTCAACAGGATGGGCGCGGCCCGGTAGCGCGCATAAAAAAGCCTCCGCATGCTAGTGCGGAGGCTTTATAAAATCGAATAGGAATAAAACGAATATGCTACTTGATAGCGCTAATGAAGTTGAAATAGATTAACCTTTGGCTTTCAGCGAGAGCATGATTTGCTTGGCAATGGGCTCCCACTCGGGCTTCTGACGGTCGGCGCAGTTGAAGGTGCAAATCATCAGCTTGCCTTCTACGTCGGTGAAAAACACCAGCGTGTACACCTCGTGGCCCATCTCGGGCTTCATGAATTCCAGGTAGCCCACCTTGCGGTTGTTGATGTTCTTCACGCCGTCGCCAAACCAGGTGGCGTCTTTGTACTGCTTGTGGTAGGTCTTGCCAAACGAAGCGGAGTAGATGTCGACCATGTCCTGGTCGGCGTCGTTGTCGCTGTAGTTGAAGGCGAGACTGATGAGGTTGTTGTTGGTGAAAATAACGCTGGGGCGGCTCTGGGCTTTGGCGTAGGCAAAGTCCATCTGCTGCTCGGTCATCACCTCGAAACCCTTAGGAATCAAGATTTCCACCCGCTCGCTGAGGACGCGTTTTTTTACCAATTCAATCTCGGACACCGGGCGTGCGGCAGTTAGCAACAGGCCCATGATAAAGAGTAGAAGTGTAGATTTCATGTTAATGAGGTATATGTGGTGAGTAACTGAAGTCTGGCTGTCGGGACACCCAAGTTAGATACAATAACCAGGTTTCCAACTTTTGTCTTACAAATATTGCAAATTAATTCGGATGCGCAATCTACAATCATGTACAAGCAAGGTTAACTAGCTAGTATAGCGGTCATTGGAAGAAACAAAAAACAATGCTAACTTTCAATTCAAAAGGCCTGCCAAAAAGCATTATCAAGATGTTTGTTTGTAAAAAATATTGGTAAAGTGCTAATTTAATTTATTGAGCGTTTAAAAAGGTACATCTGCCGGGTTTTCTGTCTACCTATAGTTGACGGCCCGGCTCGCCTCCTTTGGCGGCAAACTGTTATAGAATATTGTTTAACTGCTCTTTTATTTTTTCCAGCTCTTCCTTCATTCCCACCACCAAGTGTTGCACGGTGGCGTCGTTGGCCTTGGAACCGATGGTGTTGATTTCGCGCCCGATTTCCTGGGCCAGGAAGCCCAGTTTTTTGCCCACGGCTTCGTCGGGCTGGTGCACGGCTTGCTCAAAATAGGCCAAGTGGGCGGCCAGGCGCACCTTTTCCTCGGCGATGTCCAGCTTCTCGATGTAGTAGAGCACCTCCTGCTCGAAGCGGGTGGCGTTGAACTGTTCGTGGCTGGTGAGCTCGGCCAAGTGGCTGGCCAGGCGCTGCCGCACGTGCTCGATGCGGGCCGGGTCGTGCTGCTCCACGGCCGCAAGCTGCTCCCGGATGGTGGCCACGTAGCCCAAAATCTCGGTGCTGAGGGTCCGGCCTTCGTCGGTGCGGAATTGCTGCATGGCGGCCAGCGCTTCCGTGAGCAGGGGCTGCAGCTCGGGCCAGGCCACTTCTTCGGCCGCGGGCTCGGCCTCGCGTGCTTCGGCCGCGTTGGGGATGACGCCGGGCTGCCGCAGGGCCGCCAGCAAGGTTTCTTCGCCGGCGTGCAAGCCCAGCGTCTCGGCTACGGCCCGCAGCTCGTGAAAGGCGGTCACCAAGGCCTCCTTGTTGAGCGTGGAAGTGGCGCGGGCTGCCGCCGGGCGCACGAAATCAAGGTTTAGGTTGACTTTGCCGCGCAGCAGGGCCTTGGCGACGGCGTTGCGGATTTCGAGCTCGTGCGCCATCAGGAAGCGAGGCAGCCGCAGGGTGAGGTCGAGGGTTTTGGAATTGACGGAACGAAGTTCGAGGGAGGCCGTGTACGTGTCGGTTTCGCGGTGGGCCTGGCCGTAGCCGGTCATGGAAATGAGCATGAGCAAGAAGGAAATTAGGAGAATGCAGCCCGCGTAATGCCTTGCTGGGAGCGCAAATGTCCGAAACAATGAGGCGGCAGCCGGGTACAGCCAAAAGAGACCTCAGCGTGGCGTAGAGGCAAATAATTACGTTTCTACGCTAGGCCCTGGCAACCCAACGAGAGCCATTCCGCAACGACGTTCAATGCCAAGGCGCAAGTATGCGCCTCTACGCCCTGCGGCTAGCTTGAGGCAGTAAGCAAAAAGCGCTTACGCAAAAAACCAGGGCCGTGAAACAGCCCTGGTTTTTGTGGTGTGAAAGAATAGCCGAAACGGCGGCCGGCTAGTAGTCCGTATTCTGCGGGTCGAAGTTGGTCCAGCCCAGGAGCCAGTTGCTGGCGGTGGTATTGCTGGGGTCCAG
Organism: Hymenobacter sp.; assembly: GCF_036388155.1. Taxonomy (NCBI): domain Bacteria; kingdom Pseudomonadati; phylum Bacteroidota; class Cytophagia; order Cytophagales; family Hymenobacteraceae; genus Hymenobacter; species Hymenobacter sp. The sequence goes on from NZ_DASVSI010000103.1 coordinate 132,316, forward strand.
GGCGCCAATGTAGGTCACGGGGGTGAAAAAGCTGTTAGGAAGTTTGTCGTCGGCGAAGCTAGCGGGTGCGCCGCTTACGATAGGGGATGCCGTGCGGGGCACAAAGCTCGGGGACGTGAGACTAAAGGGGTTCAGCAACTGCACGTTATCGGCAGTGGCGTAGCGTCGGTTGGCATTGATACTGCTCTTGAGCCAAGTAATCGGGCCCACGGCCGTGCCCCAGGCAGATGAGTCAGAACTCATCGAGTTGTTAGGAGTCAGGTTGCTGATGCCCAGCGCGGGTCCGATGTACAAAATATTGCGTTGCCCGGCCGTGGAGTTAGAGTTGGTCAGGGCGCCGGCTACAATGTTGTTCTTGAATCGGGCCCCATTGCTGGCAATGGTTGCCGCCGTGGTGCCACCATCAACGAGAATATTCGTGGGGTAGCCCATAATCACTGAGTTCATGATGCTCTGAGCTGAGTTGTACCGAATGTGTGCCCCAGCTATGTACTGTGGGCTGTATACTGCGGCACTGGGGTTCAGGATAGGCCCGACGGCGGTCACATTAGAAAACACAGCTGAGGTTCGGGGCAAGTTGGCTGAGCCACCGCTATCATTATTCGACTCGAACGCTTTAGAGCCCGACTGGTCGGCCTGGGAAGGGTCACGCAACGATATTGCAAACTGCACTTTGCCCGCGAAGCCCAGGTCGGTATCAAAGTCATCGTCGAAGGTGCGGTGGGCCACTAGGTACTTAGCGTTCACTGTGCCGCCAAACCATTCAAAAGCGTCGTCGCCGCTATACGAAACTTGGATGTGGTCGAGCGTGGTGCCGTCGCCCACGCCACCTAGGGTCAGGCCGTTTACCTCGTTATTAGGCGTGAAGGCCACGCCGCCAAATTCGATGCGAACGTATTGAAAAACGCCTGAGTTGTCAGCCCCATTGGTGCCGCCGTACGTAGTAGTAACGCCACCTTCCGCCAGCTGCCGGCCGGTGCTTGTGTTAAGCGGCGCATTGCCTGTAATAATAACGCCGCCCCAGTCGCCGTAGTTGCGCGAACCCTTGGGCTGGTTGGAGGTGAAGATGATGGGCTTATCAGCCGTGCCCATCGCCATAATCTTGGCGCCAGGTTCGATGACGAGGGCGCCCTTGGTATCTTTGTCACCCTTGATGATGGTGCCGGCCTCAATGGTCAGCGTGGCGCCAGAGCGCACGTACACGAAGCCCTTGAGCAGGTAGCGGTTGGCGGCCGTCCAAGTGGTGTTGGTGGTGATGTCCGCGTTGACGGTGACGGCGGGCCCGGTGGGGGTAGTGCCTCCTCCCGGGCCGGTGGAGGTACCGGTGCCCACCATGTTGGGGGCGGGCGTGATGTCTTTCTTATCGCACGAAGCCAGTGCGAGCAGCAGCGTGGCGGCAAAAGCGAGCGAAAGCGTGTTCTTTTTCATACGAGGGGTGAAATGAAAATCAGTCGGGGTTGAGGGCAACAGCGAAGAATTAAGGCAGGGGGGTGGTGTTGGCCGAGCGGGGCTCCAGGTTGAGGCGTAGGCCCAGGGTGTAATAAGTGCCGCGGCGGAAGCTGGTCAGCGAGGGGTCTGTGGCGGTGTACTTCTTGTTGTTTTCGTAGTCCTGCACCAGGTTGGTTCGCTGGTTCAGCACGTCCTGCACGCCGGCGTTCAGCGAGAGGCGTTGCGAGAGCGTCTTGGTCAAGGACAAGTCGATGGTGTGGCGCGGCAGCTCCACCACGTCGGGGTACTGGTCGCTGCCGGCAAACAGGATGCGCGGGCCGAAGACGTTGTAAAGGGCCGCCACCTGCCAAGTGTTGTTCGGCGTCTGATAATACAGGCCGCCGTTGTACACGTAGGGCGACTGGCCCTGCAGCGCGCGCTTCCGGTTCCAGGCCACGAGGTCGTTGCCCAGGTTTACTTGGCTTTTGATGAGGGAGGCGTTGAACACCACCGAGAGATTTTTCAGGTTTTCGGTGATGAAGCTCAGGTCCTTCTTCAGGTCGAGCTCCACGCCGTAGGCGTAGGCGCTGGGGGCGTTGGCGAAGGTGTAAGCCAGGTTTGAGGTCAGCACCACCACGTTTTCGATGGGGTTGGTGAAGTTCTTGTAGAACGCGCCGATGTGAATCAGCTCGCCGGTGCTGGGGTACAGCTCGTAGCGCAGGTCAAAGTTGTCGATGGTGGCCACCTTCAGTGGGCTGTCGGGCTGCAGGTACAGGGAGCCGTAATTCAGCACGTTAAAGTCGAAGTCGTAGAAGAAGAACGGCGCGGCTTCGCGGAACTCGGGGCGGTTCAGGGTGCGGCCGTAGGAAGCGCGCAGCAGGCTCTTGGCGCTGAAGTTGTAGCTCAGGTTGGCCGAGGGCAGCACGAAGTTGGTAGTCACGTCCTGGGTCACCGGCTGGCCGTTGATGCCGGTGGCAATGGACTGCACGTTGCGCTCGTAACGGGCGCCGGTCAGCAATTTCATGTTCTCGCCGAAGGGAATGTTGAGCGAGAGGTAAGCTGCTTCCAGCTCGTTATTGGCCGAGTAGCGGTAGGTGGAGTTCTGGTCTTCGTCGACCCGGAAGCCGTCGGAACCGATGTTCTGCGGAGCAAAAATGTTGCCCACGTCTTCGTTGCGGAGGCCCTGCATGCCGGCGGCGTTGAGCGAATAGCCAAAGGCGCGGGCATTGAAATTCCGCTTGCGGTACTCCAGGTAGGTACCTGCGCCGATTTCCACTTCCCGGTTGCCGGCCGTCACCTTGTGCTTGGCGTTGGCCGTGACGGTGAAGATATGTTCCGCGAGCTTTTGGTAGAGGCGGCCGGCGTTGTTCACGTCCACCTGGCCGGCGCCGGGCGTGAGCACGGTCTGAATTTCGGGCTGGGTGTCGCTCAGGGCGGGCGTCACTTGGTACGACACGCGGCGCAAGTCCGGCTCGTTGCGGCTAGAGAAGCCGTAGCCGCCCACCCAGTCAAAGTGGGTTTTCTCTTTGTTGAAAATGTGCGTGCCGGCCAATTGGGTGGTGTAGGTAGTGCGGCCCTGGTAGCCGCCCTGGTAGCTGCGCCGGTTCAGCGCGCCTGCGTCGTTGCGGATTTCGCGCGTTACCTGCTGGTTGCGGGCCTGCTGGCTGAACAGGTTGCGGAACTCCAGGCGGCCGCCGTTGGCGAGCTGCAGGCTGAAGTTTTGGATGGCGCCCAGGCGCACGTTGTTGGTCGACTGGTCGTCCCGGAGCTGGTCGGTGCGGGTCCCGTCCACGTCGAACAGGTTGCGGTTGATGTTGAAGTGGGTGTAGGCGTTGGTGTAGTTCAGCGAAGAGACGCTGCCGATTTCGAGGCCGCCCAGCTTAATCTGGTCCAAGTACGAGAGGTTGAAGCGCATGTCGGGCATGGCCTTCATCTTGTAAATGGCGAAGTTGTTTTCCAGCTGGCGGGCGTAGAAATCCCGCTCGTACTGCTGGTAAGTCGAGTTCAGGGGCGGCATGCCGTTGGGCAGCTCGCGCTTCACGGCGCCAAAGCCGAGGGCATCGCCGGTGTGGGTTTTGTCGGTGAAGAAGTCCTGGCCGGTGGTGCCGTTGCGGAAGCCCGTGGAGTAGTTCACCGTGAGCAGCTTTTCGTTGAACACCGGCTTGCGCAGGTACACTTTCACCAAGCCACCGGCAAAGTCGCCGGGCAGTTCCGGCGAGGGGTCTTTGAACACCAGCACGCGGTCGAGCAGCGAGCTGGGCACGATGTCGAAGGAAAACGACTTGCGGTCGGTTTCGGAGCTGGGCGCGTTCACGTCGTTGAGCCACACCGTGTTGTACCGGTCGCTCAGGCCGCGCACCTGGATGAAGCGGTTGTCGACGATGGTCACGCCCGGGATGCGGCGCACCACTTCGGCCGCGTCGCGGTCCTGCGTTTTTACGATTTGTTCCGACGAAATGCCGCTCACCACCACGTTGGCCTGGCGGATTTCGTTAATCACCGAGACTTCGGTGTTGGTGCGGCGCACGCCGTTCACTACTACTTCGTCCAGCGCTTTGGTGTCGGCTTGCAGCTTGCCGTCGACTATGGTGGCTTTACCGGCCGTCACGGTTACGTTGGCAACCTTGACGGGCTTGTAGGATACCGACGTAACTACCAGCGTGTACGTCCCGACGGGTACTTTCTCCAGCGAATAGCTGCCATCGACGCCCGTGGGGCCGGCAATGGTGGTGTTTTCCAGCAAAACCGTGCCGCCAATGATGGCCTCCTGGGTTGTGCCATCTTTGAACGTGCCTTTGATACTTCCAGTGCCTTGTGCCGCGGCCGTAGCCAGCGTAGCAAAGCCCAACAAGAGGACAAAAAGAATTCGGGTAATGACGTTTTCCATAATGGGTGCAAAATTCCGCCCGTCCCGTTGCCTTAATATGCCTCCTACTTTACCGGATTGTTACCTTATAAAAACAGGACCTTTCGCGCCGGAAAGGACGCTGGCTCTGACGTCCTCAGCGGCGCCAACCGTTGCCTTTTTGTGGTGAGACCAGAGGCGGGGCAGCAGAAAAAAAAGTGGACTTGCCCCAGGCAGTAATTTGCGCCGAATTCTTCCTCTTCCTCCTTCAAGTTGTTGTTGAAAACGCCGCGCGTATTGCATCTGCCCAAGTGGTTCCCGCACCGCTACGACGACCAGGACGGGGACTTTGTGGGCCGCCACGTGGCCGCCATTGCCGCGCACAGCGGCGCCGATGTAGCGGTGCTGTTTGCCGCCGTGGCCCGCGGGCCCCTGCCGAATTTGATTGATGCGGAAGAAAACTTCAGCGGGCCCTGGCCCACGCTGCGCTACTACTACCGCGCCGCCCCCACCGGCCTGCCGCTGCTGGACAAGCCGCTGAAACTGCTGCTCTACTGCTGGTGTATGCGGCGCGGCTACCGCCGCCTGTGCCGGCACTGGGGCCAGGCCCCCGACTTGGTGCACGTGCACGTGCTGCTGCGCACGGGCCTCTTCGCCTGGGCCCTGAAGGTGCTGCGCGCCGTTCCCTTCGTCATCACCGAGCACTGGACCCTGTACCTGCCGCTGCGCTCGGCGGGCATTTCGTGGCTGCGGCGCGTGCTCACGCGGGCCGTGGTGCGCCGGGCGGCAACATTGCACACGGTTTCGGCGGGCCTGCGCGATGCCATGGCCGGGCTGGGCTTCGTGAACGCAGATTCCGTGGTCATTGCCAACGTGGTCGATACCGACCTGTTTCACCCGGAGCCCACTACCAGCGGGGCCGGCCTGCGGGCACCTGTGTTGCTGCACGTTTCAGCGTACAACGACCAAGTAAAGAACATTTCCGGCGTGATGCGCGTGGTGGCCCGGCTGCGCGCCGCGTGGCCCGGCCTGCGGCTGCGCATTGCCGGCTACGGACCCGACGAAGCCGCGCTCACGGCCCACGCCGACGCCCTTGGCTTGCTCCGCGACGGCACGGTTGCCTTCCTCGGCAAGCTGCCCCACGAGGCCGTGGCCGCTGAGATGGCCCATGCCACGGCACTGGTGTCGTTCAGCCGGGCCGAGACTTTTGGGTGTGTGCTGCTGGAGGCGCGGGCCTGCGGCTGCCCGGTGGTGGCCACGCGCACAGGCGGCGTGCCGGAGCTGTTTCAGCCCGAAAATACCTTCGGTCTATTAGTAGAGCCCGATGACGAACCCGCCCTGGAAGCCGCCATCAACGCCGTGCTTGCCGAGCCTGCTCGCTTCAGCGCCAGTCAGTTGCGTCGTGACGCCGCCGTGCGCTGTGCCCCCGAAGCAGTGGGCAAGAACTTCGACAAACTCTACCAAAAAGTATTAAGAGAGTAATAAAAATCCAAAACGAGTACAAAAAAAGGTGCTGCATGGCGAATTATGGCCTGTTATGCAGCTGCTTGAAGGCCCTTCCGAACCAGAGGGAACCCCTTATGCGGAGTGGAGTCGAAGCACTTATTCTGCGGCATTCCACTGCACCGACCGGTGCCGACAAAAAGTAGCGTGGACTTTTAGTCCGCGCGTTGCAGGACGTTCGCCCTGTCGCGGACTAAAAGTCCACG